>JAIRUQ010000102.1 GCA_031254315.1 Treponema sp. | reverse complement strand
AATTAATTCAACTGATGGAATTAGGATTAAAACTACTCGTTCAGCCGATTTTTCAATATGGGAAAATTTTACGACAATGATCATAACAATAGAATCTGGAAGATGGATGAAGAATTTTCAGGATAAAATGGGATAGGATAAAATTAGTTTCGTAAAGTTTTTTCCTTCGCCTAACAGGACTGTATACGCTTCGCTACTAAAACGTTGTATACAACCGGAGTGTTAAATGAAATATCTTCCTGTTACCGTTGAGTCAATTGAACAAGCCGCTGTAATTCTCCGTGGTGGCGGCATTGTCGCCTTCCCTACCGAGACCGTTTATGGGCTGGGAGCGGACGCTTTTAACGCTCAGGCTATCGCGAAAATTTTTGAAGTAAAGGGGCGTCCTCATTTTGACCCGCTGATTATTCACATTGCCGCTACCGAAGCATTGGAAAATGTAGCGAACTTATCACTTTTATCAGAAGAAGCGCGTAAAAAACTCTTTCTCCTTGCTGAAAATCTTATGCCCGGTCCCCTTTCAATTATCCTTCCCAAAAATGAAAAAATACCCGCTATTGCCAGTGCGGGCTTGCCAACCGCCGCAATCCGCTTTCCTTCCCATCCGGCGGCAATAAAACTTATTTCCCTCTGTGGCGGCGCTCTGGCGGCTCCTAGCGCCAACCCTTTCGGCTCCCTTAGCCCGACAAGAGCGGAACATGTACGGGACAAACTCGGCGATAAGATAGATATGATCCTTGACGGAGGGCAGACGCAAATAGGGCTTGAATCTACCGTGCTGGACATTACAGGACAGCGCGTAAAAATACTCCGTCCAGGCGGCACTACAAAAGAGGCAATCGAAAAGCTGATAGGCAACGTGGATGACGGCTTTTTAAGCGCGAAAACTGACGCTCCCCTCTCACCTGGGCAGTTAAAGAGCCACTATGCCCCGTTAAAGCCTCTTTCCGCGTTGAGCCGCCAAGATATTCTCCGCCAAAGCTATGAAAAGGACAGCGCGTTCCTCTTTTTTGACAGTGGGACAAGGGACGAGTGGATTTCTTCGCAAAAACCGCCAAAAACGGCTGTTTTTAGGGTTCTTTCCGAGTCGGGGCAGGCGCTGACAGCCGCAGGTCGCCTTTTTGAGATTCTCCACGAATTGGAAAATTGTAGTATTTTACGAATTTTTGCACAATTTGCGCCTGCCGAAGGGCTTGGAGAGGCGATAAATGATCGCCTTAGGCGCGGTTCTGTTTTAAGTTAAAAAAATTGAAAAATTCTCTCTTTAACCCTTGCCATACCGCTCTATATGGTGTACACTAAAAAAACAACGCTATCTGTGTGGTCATGCCACTTGATATAAAAAGGATTTGGGGATGAAAGTTCAACGTTTTTTCACTGATCGCGAAAGCGGTCCGTATTTCGATATTGTTTGGGAACGGCGCAAAAGCGAAATCCGCAACCCTAACGGCAAGGCGATTTTCTCCGAAGATACGGTTATTGTACCCGCGTTCTGGAGCCAGATTGCCGCCGACATAATTGCGCAAAAATACTTCCGCAAGGCAGGCGTTCCCAAAGATAAAATCTACGAATGGAGAAAATGGGCGAAAATCGCCGATAATCCCGAAGACCCCGGCAACACCCTTCCCGAAGACGGCGAGGAACACGACAGCCGTCAGGTTTTCCACCGCCTTGCCTACACTTGGCTTGAATGGGGCAGGCAGAACAATTACTTTGACAGTCAGGAAGACGAAAGCGCTTTTTATGATGAAACCTGCTATATGCTTGCCCACCAGTTTGCCGCGCCGAACAGCCCCCAGTGGTTCAACACGGGTATGTATTCGGTGTACGGAATCGACGGTCCGGCGCAGGGTCATTACTATTTTGATGTCGAGAAAAATCAAGTCGTCAGGTCTGAAAGCGCGTACAAACGCCCTCAGCCTCATGCCTGTTTTATTCTTTCTATAGATGACGATCTTGTAAACGAAGGCGGCATAATGGATCTTTTGACCCGTGAGGCAAGACTTTTTAAGTACGGCTCCGGGGCAGGCTCCAATTTTTCACGCATTCGTGGAATGAATGAAACTCTTTCGGGCGGAGGCGTTTCGTCAGGTCTTTTATCGTTTTTGAAAATAGGGGATCGTTCGGCTTCGGCGATTAAATCCGGCGGGACGACACGGCGAGCCGCTAAAATGGTAACCCTCGATATCGACCACCCTGACGTAGAAAAGTACATAAGCTGGAAAGCCGGAGAGGAGCACAAAGTCGCCTCAATGGTAACAGGTTCTTTAATACTGAAAAAACATATCGACGCGATTAAAAGGGCGCTGTCAGGCTTCCGAGGACCTGAATCCGATAAATTTAACGCTGAAAAAAATCACGAGCTGGGGCTTGTTCTTCGCACGGCGTTAGGTGATAAAATACCGCCGTCTTATTTGTACCAGCAACTTCGCCGTTTAGAACAGGGCGATGAAGAAATCGATATTTCCCAGTATTCCACCGCTTGGGATGAGGAGGCGTACAATACTGTTTCAGGACAAAGTTCCAACAACAGCCTGCGCCTTAGCGATGATTTTATGAAGGCGGTGTTAAACGACACAGACTGGGAACTCAAGAGCCGCACGGCAGGGGATACGATTAAGACTGTAAAAGCGCGTAAACTCTGGTCAGACATCGCAAAGACAAGCTGGCAATGCGCCGATCCCGGACTTCAATATCACACGACAATTAATGACTGGCACACATGCCCGGCAGGCGGAGAGATACGTGCTTCCAATCCCTGTTCCGAGTATATGTTTTTGGATGACACTGCCTGTAACCTTGCTTCGATAAATCTTGCCGCGTTATACGATAAGCGAAAAAAAACTTTTAATGTTGACGGTTATCTTCACGCAATTGATATATGGACGACAATACTTGAAATTTCCGTAGTAATGGCGCAGTTTCCTTCTCCTCGTATTGCCGAGCTTTCCTATCAATACCGTGCGCTGGGCTTGGGTTATGCCAATTTGGGAACCCTCCTTATGATTATGGGGCTTGCCTATGATTCGGATCAGGGCAGGGCAGTATCAGGGGCGCTTTCTTCTCTGCTTTCAGGAGAGGCTTACGCTCAATCCGCGCGCATGGCGTCGGAACACGGTCCTTTTTTGCGATACAATGACAATGCGGAAAATATGTTGCGTGTTATACGCAATCACAGGCGTGCGGTAAATAACGCCTCTGACAGCGAATATGAGAAACTTCACACACCCCCACGGGGAATAGACCCGGCTCACTGCCCCGGTTATCTTTTGGACGCGGCGAAAGCCTCATGGGACAGAGCGCTTGATTTAGGCAAGGTACACGGTTTCCGTAACGCGCAAGTTACGGCAATAGCGCCCACAGGAACAATCGGTCTTTTAATGGACTGCGACACCACAGGCGTTGAACCTGATTTCGCGCTTGTTAAATTTAAAAAATTAGCGGGCGGCGGTTACTTTAAGATAATAAATCAATCCGTACCTCCCGCTCTTGAAAGCCTTGGCTATCAGCCGCAGGCAATTGAAGAAATTGTCGCGTACGCTATTGGCAGAAAAACATTAAACGGCGCTCCGGCGATTAGTCATGAAACGCTTAAAGCAAAAGGTTTTACACCCCAAGCCCTCTCAGCGGCGGAAGACGCCGTTAAAACAGCCATTAGTCTGGAAGGAGTATTTAATCCTTATATACTTGGAAAATCTTTTGTAGAAGAAGAATTAAAAATCCCTGAATCTACATGGTCGCTACAGGGATTTAATCTTCTTAAACACCTTGGTTTCAGCTCACAGGACATTGAAGACGCTGAACTTTTTGCCTGCGGCACTATGGGTCTTGAAGGCGCGCCCGGACTTAAAAAAGAGCATTATGCTGTCTTTGACACCGCCGCTCCTTCCGGTAAAAAGGGCAAACGCTCTATACCATGGACTGCCCATATCGGCATGATGGCGGCTGTTCAGCCCTTCATTTCCGGGGCGATTTCTAAAACAATAAATATGCCTAACTCCGCCAATTACGACGATGTAAAAGGCGCTTATATGCTCTCATGGAAGAACGCTCTTAAAGCTGTAGCGTTGTACCGTGACGGCTCTAAACTTTCTCAGCCGCTGAACGCTTTCGCTCCGGGTACAGACCCGTTAGCTGACACTATCATCAAGGTTGAAAAGGGATTGGATATGCCGTCTTCTGTGCCTGCTGACCGCAGGAAGGTGGCGAACATAAGGGGTTTGCGCAAGTCTTTGCCAAACCGCAGGATGGGTTACACTCAAAAAGCAAAAATCGGCGGACACTCAATTTTTATAAGAACAGGCGAATACGAAGACGGAAGTCTTGGAGAAATCTTTCTTGATATGCACAAAGAGGGAGCCGCTTTTAGAAGCCTCTTAAACAGTTTTGCTATCACTGTGTCTTTGGGACTGCAATACGGAGTGCCGTTAGAAGAATATGTTGACGCCTTTACGTTCAGTAGATTTGAGCCTAACGGCATGGTGCAGGGACACGATTATGTGAAAATGGCGACCAGCGTAATTGATTATGTCTTCCGCGATCTCGCTATTAGTTATCTGAAACGCAATGATTTAGGTCAAGTAAAACCCGAAGACCTTGTCGCCACTACGACAAAGAGCGAAGTTGACGCAACCGATCCAAAACCGCGCGGCGAAAAAAGTAGCGCCGGTTTTAGACCAAACAGCGTAACCGTATCCGCGAGTAAAACCGTTAAACAGCCGTTGCCGCCGCCCTCTTCCATAAATACAGGAGGAACAGCCAAGGCTTCTGTATCCGCCTCTCCTGTCGCATCTTCTCAACAGCCTATGATGGCGCAGGCGCAAATGGCACAATCGCAAATTGTTGTAATGGAAGAATCCTATCCGCAGGAGAGCGAAGTGATTAAAATTGTTCAGGCGCGTATCAAAGGTTATGAAGGAGACCCCTGTTCTTCGTGCGGCTCCTTTACATTGGTCAGAAACGGAACTTGTATGAAGTGCGATACCTGCGGAAGCACGACCGGCTGTTCCTGATAAAGTGGCTCTGTTTTACGCGCCGTTCATACCCGGTCTACAGAATTTTATCGCCGAAATAATAAAAGAACGCCTTGACGATGTTATAATTCATAAACTCCTTGACGGCGCTGTTCTTTTTGAAACTAAAACAAATTATGATAAACTTAACTTCTTTTGTTTTAACAATATTTTCGCTGTTATCAGTATTATGGAACACACAGAAAAGCATAATGCCCTTGAAAAGCATATAAGGGCTTTTCTTGACGGGAGTGGCGGCGCGTCTGTAAAAGAAGCCGAAGACGCTAATCAAATAATAGCGAATAACAGTAAAAGTTTTAACACTTTCAGAATTGTAATTTCTGACGAGAATAAACCTGCCTCTATCGATGAAAAATTGCGTGTGGAAGCTGAAAAGGCAATATGCCGCTTATCATCTCTTAAAGTAAACCGCGCCCTGCCCGACGCCGAATTTTGGTTTTTATTTCGCAGAGAAGACGGCTTAAAGATGCAAAATTTTTCAGTTTTTATGAAACGTCTTACCGTGCGCTCTTCTTGGGAAAAAACTCTTCACAAGGGAGAGTTACCGCCGCCCCTTTCTTGGATACTGTGCCGCCTTGCTAATCTTGTACACAGCGATACAGTCCTTGACCCGTTTTGCGGCTATGGTTCAATCCCCGATGCGGCATTAAAACATTTTCATATAAAAAACTTTATCGCCTGTGATAATGACAGAGAAGCCGCGTCCTATTGCGCCGCGAGGTTCAAAAAGAAAGAAGGCTTTGTTCTGCACAAAGGCGATTTTAGCGAGTTGCCTTTTATTATAAAAGAAAAAAAAGTTGACGTAATTATTACCGATCCGCCGTGGGGGCACTATAAAGAAATTAACGACAGCGATTTTTATAAAAAAATGTTTGAGCTTTTTTGCGGATTGCTCAAGGAAGGCGGAAGAGCGGTTGTGTTATGCGCAAACGATGATTTGTTTTTAAGAGCGGTTCCCGTATGTTTTGAATTGCAAAGCAGTATTCCAATTCTGCTTTCCGGTAGAAAGGCTGTGATTTTTGTGTTTAGGCGCAAATAGGGAAAGGGCTCAACGAATTACACGAATAAGAGAAGAAGAAAGATATATTTGTGGTAATTCGTTCATTTGTTGCCATTTTGACATGATATTGTAATTTGTCAAATGATTAGACAATAAACAGTAACACCTATTTTGGGATATTAAATGAACCTTTTTGCTTTAACGCTGGAATTGGAGGTTAATACGAAATTCGTATATATGGAGTTATGCGACATATTTTTAATGGTTTTTATGATATAAAGTAAAAAAAATGTTGACAAACCAAATAAAATCATATATATTTATAAATTATGGCATGTATTTTTTGTGGAAAGAATAATATTAATACAGATGAATATACAAAAAATGGTAAAAATATCATTTTTTGTCTTGATTGTAAAGGAAAATATTTTATTGACAATAAAGGGGAAAAAAGGTTAATTAAATTTCCAAAAGGGAATATAAATCCAATTATTTCTTTGATTCTTCTATTATTACTTGTACCCATTGGATTATACCATTGGAAAATAACGGCCCAATAGAAAATGAATTTACTCGAAAAATATTTTTAACCATAAGCATTGTATATGCAAACTTTATTATTATACCAATAGCGATTCATTGTTTTCACTCCATTTATAATTATATTACTAAGGGTTTTATGTTAAATATTTATGAAATAACAACTAGGGATGATTCACGGATTAGCATAATTATTATATTTGCATTAAATTTAATAGGAGCAATTTTATTTTCAATATTAGCAATTTATATAGATTTTATATTTTTTAATTATATAATTAAATTATAGAAAATAAAAATACGTCGCATAACAGGATTGT
>JAIRUQ010000071.1 GCA_031254315.1 Treponema sp. | reverse complement strand
AAATGCAAGGCGGGCAAAAATGAGCGTTAACAAATTTACTTTTAATTTGATGATAGCAGGAGTCGGCGGTCAAGGCACTGTTCTTGCGTCAAAATTGATAGCGGCGGCGGCGATGAACTGCGGCTATGATGTCCGCACCACGGAAACAATAGGCATGGCGCAGAGAGGCGGCAGTGTTGTCAGTCATATCCGTATCGGCGAAAATATTTTTTCACCTTTAATACCGCTTGGAAAAGTAAATGCGATTATCGCTTTTGAACCGGCAGAGGCGGTGAGGCAGTTACCGTATCTGCGCAAAGACGGTGCAGTCCTCGCGTGCGACAGCGTCATAAAACCTGCCGCCGGAGACTATGAAGCCGTAACGATGATCGACTATTTAAAGAAGAACACGCAAAGGCTGATTGTGCTGGACGGGCGACGGCTGGCGGAGCAAAACGCTAAAACGCTGAATGTTGCTCTTTTGGGAGCGGCGGCGCAAAGCGGCATCTTTCCGTTTGACGCAAACACATTGCTCGATGTACTGCCGCAAATATTGCCTTCTCGTTTTTTAGAAATGAACTTAAAAGCCTTTGAGCTGGGAAGAGAAATATGCCCCTAAGGAATAAAACATGAACACATTGGATCAAATTAAACAGTCAATTCAAAAAGCGATGAACAGCGCATTTTACCAAAAGCATTTTGCGGGTCTTAATATAGAAGATATTAAAACTATGGATGACTTTAAGAAACTGCCCTTCACCGACAAAGAAGACCTTAGACAGGCGTATCCACTTGGGCTTCAAGCTGTCCCTGATGAAAAAATCGTGCGTATTCATTCATCGTCCGGTACAACCGGCACGCCTGTAATTATTCCCTACACAAAAAAAGATGTCGAAGATTGGGCAATTATGTTCAAGCGTTGTTATGAAACAGCCGGGTGTACCAATCTTGACCGTATTCACATAACGCCAGGTTACGGCTTATGGACAGCGGGAATTGGATTTCAGGCAGGAGCGGAACTGCTTGGCGCTCTTACCATTCCGATGGGACCGGGCAACACCGACAAACAGATCAAGATGATGATCGATTTAAAATCGACCGTAATTTGCGCGACATCTTCCTACGCTCTTTTGCTTGCGGAAGAAATTGAAAAGCGCGGAGTCCGCGACAAAATCCATCTAAAAAAAGGTGTAATCGGCTCTGAACGCTGGGGTGAAAAAATGCGTAAACGCATCGCAGGAGAGCTGGGCGTAGAGTTATACGACATATACGGATTAACAGAAATCTACGGTCCCGGAATCGGTATAAATTGCCAGCGTCAAAGTGGGATGCATATATGGACGGACTACATGTACATTGAGATTATCGATCCCAAAACAGGTCAGCTTCTACCCGACAATGAAGCAGGCGAACTTGTAATTACAACTCTGTGCAAGGAAGGCGCGCCTCTCATCCGCTACCGTACGCACGATTTAACAAGAATAATTCCCGGCAAATGCGAATGCGGTCTTGACTACCCAAGAATTGCGACATTAATCGGGCGCTCTGATGACATGGTAAAAGTCCGAGGCGCGATAATTTATCCAAGCCGTGTGGAAGAAATCCTTTCAAGCATCGATGGCGTCAGCAGTGAGTATCAAATTATGATCGATCATTTGAACGGCAAGGATATACTCACCCTCTTTTTTGAAACAGCGAAAAACGCTGACGCGGCAAACCTTGAAAAGGCAGTCGAGCATGAGTTCAAGCAAAAGATTGGTCTTACTCCAAAAGCAAAAGCTGTCGGCATGGGCGAGCTTCCAAGAAGCGAAAAAAAATCGACACGGGTATTTGATAACAGGTATTAAATCCGCAAGACTTATGATATAATGTTTTATTATGGATAAAACTTCAAAACAAAACCGTATAACCTTTGGGCTCGGGACAATCGGCAGGGACATGGTTTATGCCCTTGTAAGCATGTACCTTATTTTCTATCTTACCGATGTTATTGAACTTCCTACCGGCACTCTGTGGTGGGTAGCCGCAATAATTCTTATCGCCCGTATCTTCGACGCTTTTACTGATCCGGTGATGGGCTTTATCGTTGACAATACCAACACACGCTGGGGTAAATTCAAACCGTGGATAACAGTTGGCGCGATAACGTCTCCGATATTTACCGTGCTCCTCTTTACCGATTTTGGACTTCAAGGCAGTTCGTACATCATCGCTTTTGCTATTTTTTATTTTATGTGGGGCATAAGCTACACAACCCACGATATTTCATATTGGTCAATGCTTCCTTCATTGAGCGTCAACCAAAAAGAGCGTGAAAAAATCGGCTCACTTGCCCGTATTTGCGCCAACTGCGGACTCTTTTTTGTAGTTGCCGGAATTGTGTCGTTAACGATCAAGCTGGGAGAGTACTTTGGCAGTCTGCAAAAAGGATGGTTTATTTTTGCTATTTTTATAACAGTATTTATGTCGATGGGGTTGTGCGTAACATTATTAGGTGTAAAAGAAACGGGAGTTGTCGCGGCAAAAAAACAAAGCACCCCTCTGCGTGAACTTATTCGCATTATATATAAAAACGATCAGTTGTTTTTTACCGCAATTGCCATGTCGCTCTTTATGATAGGATACGTTACAACAACCAGTTTTGGGCTGTATTTTTTCAAATACGCATACGGCGACGAGGGAATGTACGCCATTTTTGCCTTAATTTTGGGAGTATCACAGATAACAGCGCTGGCGGTTTTCCCCCTGTTCAGTAAACGCTTCGACAGAAAAACTCTTTTTACTGCCGCAATCATTCTGGTTACCGCAGGTTACATCATTTTCTTTTTCGCCCCAATCCATACAATGCTGTTCATCGGGGCGGGAGGCGTTTTAATTTTTGTGGGACAATCATTCGTACAACTTTTAATGCTGATGTTCCTCGCGGATTCCGTTGATTACGGACACTGGAAACTCGGCAAGCGAAACGACAGCATAACATTCTCTCTTCAGCCGCTAATCAACAAAATGGGCGGCGCAATTTCCAGCGGCGTAGTTTCGGCAGTAATAATCATATCCGGTATAAAAGAAGCGAACACAGCCTCAGACGTTACCCCCGGCGGTCTTGTAATGATGAAAATAGCGATGCTAATTTTCCCCCTTATATGTATCGCCGCAAGTTACGCGATTTACCGCGCAAAGTATAAAATTGACGAAAAGTTTTACGCCCAGATTCTTTCCGACCTGCGTGAACGCGGAGAATTAACAGAGGAGAAGTAAAACTTTTTTAAGGAGATTATTATATGAAAAAAATTTTTTTTGGGTTTGTTGGTATATTTATTTTAATAACTGCAGTTATTTCAATAATTGTAGTTAATAAAAATAAGGATAATTATCAAAAAAATGATAATGAAAGTTATCTAACAAATAATACTCCTGAAACATCCTTTCCTGAAATATTCTCTTTTAAAACGCCATCCACTGATAATATGTATGAGTTTCTAATGGGCATATGGTACAAAACCTATCAATATCAAAATGGTAGCAGTTTAACAAATGTCAAATGGCATTTTGATAATATCTATAGGAGTGAATATGTCTCTTTTACATCTCCAGCAAAATTCGAATATGGTGTACATGAAGTAGCTAATGTCCTTTATTTATATGGAGAATGGGAGGTGGATAACTTAACATTAATTTTATATTTGCCTTCGATGCGTTCAACACAGTTTATCTCTGATGTTACATATATAGAGACATGGGAAATAGAAATTATTGATAGTAATCATATCATTTTAAAAACACCAGAGTGGACACACCAATACACAAGGGATATGTCCGTATTACAAAATATTATTAACAATGATAATGTTGAAGCATTAAGGCAATATTTACAGCAAGGAAATAACATTGACGAAAGATTGATTTTTGATCTAACTCCATTAATGTATGCAATTAGCAAAAGAAGTGTAAAGACAGCCCTTTTTCTAATAGAGCAAGGAGCAGACCTTTATTTAGAAAGCGCAAGTGGATATACACCCTTCCATTACGCTGTTATGAATTCAATATATGAGGATAATATTTTATTAAGTATATTGGAAAAGGGTGCCCGAGTTCAAAGCAGAAGAGCAATAAACAAGAGCATGTAGGGGGTTAACCCCCTACATGAAAACGGTTTTAACCTGTAAGGTTTTGTTACCTAGCAAAAACAAACAGGAGAGCCGTTATGAAAAAGAATAACTCAAAAGTCACAAAAAAGTACAGCCACTTAAGCCTCGAAGAACGTGAAGAACTGGCAATAGGGCTTGAAACAGGTATGAAACAATGTGAAATTGCTTTAATGTTGCAACGTGCCCCGAGCACAATTTCCAGGGAAATGAAAAGGAACAACCCCTCCGTGAGGCTTGTACGATACCGTGCCAACAGGGCACAACTAAAAGCCGATGAAAGAAAAACGGAAAGCCATGCAAGGGAAAGAATTCCCAGTAAAAGATTGAGGAACTTTATCTGCAAACACATCCGTATCGGCTATTCCCCTGAAATCGTAGCCGTCATGGCGGCAAAGAAGAACAAAAGGTGGAAAACCAATTACGAAACAATATACCAATGGATATACAACGACCGCCAAGACTTGATCCCATTTCTGACAAAAAGCCACAAAAAAAGAAGGAAAAGAGGGGCTGGGAAACAAAAACGGTGCGTAAAAATATCGAACCGAACAATGATTGAACAGAGACCGGGACACGTGAACCTCCGTTCCCGCGTCGGGCACTGGGAGGCGGACACGGCAATTTCCCGAAATAGCAAGGCTGCAATAATGGTACTGGCGGAACGCCGCACAAGATATGTAATCATAAAGAAACTTGACGCAAAGACGGCTTTTGCCATGCACAATGCCACGGTAAAAAGTTTAGGAAACCATCATTCGAGCGTTAGGCGCAGTATTACGTATGACAACGGCACGGAAAACGCATTGCATGAACTGACGAACAGAACGTTAGGTGTAAAATCATATTTCTGTAATCCTTACCACAGCTGGGAAAAAGGGACCGTCGAAAACATGATAGGCATTATCAGAAGGTTTTATCCTAAAAAAACTGACTGGAAAAATGTGACTCAATGGGACTTGAACAAAGTGGCAAGATTCATTAATAATAGACCTATGAAGCTCTTAGGCTTCAAAACACCTTGTCAGGTTTTCGTTGCACTTACGGCTTGAATTCGGGGTGTAGATGTTAATGTCAGGGATAAATATGATCAAACTATTCTTGATTTAACATTTAGAGGAAAACCTGACAATAATATATGGAAAATACAGAAATTATTATCTGAATTTGGTGCAATTTGTACCAGAGAAGAATTTCAAGAGGAAGTATATGCAACTTTTAGTCTTATCAGGATATACAGACCTTCTTATCGTGTGTGTTCTGTAGCATTTAGTCCTGATGGCAGACAGATTGTTTCTGGTTCGAGTAGTATAGAAATACATGATACTGATACAGGTCAATTAATCAGAACATTCTCGTACCGTCCTGAGTTTATTAGATCTGTAGCATTTAGCCCTGATGGAAGGCAGATTGTT
The DNA here is from genome assembly GCA_031254315.1 of Treponema sp. Taxonomy (GTDB): domain Bacteria; phylum Spirochaetota; class Spirochaetia; order Treponematales; family Breznakiellaceae; genus WQXQ01. Next base: position 69,402 of record JAIRUQ010000071.1, on the reverse strand, counting down.
TCTGGTTCAACAGATAGAACAGTTAGACTATGGAATGTAATTACAGGAAATGAAATTAGGACATTTTCAGGACATTCAAATAATGTATCGTCTGTAGCGTTCAGTCCTAACGGAAGGCAGATTGTTTCTGGTTCGGAAGATGGAACAATAAGGCTCTGGGATGCAGTTACAGGAAATGAAATTAGGGCATTTAGGATTTTTAATCCCGTTGACTCTGTTTCATTCAACCCAGATGGCAGTACAATACTTTGCGATGATTCAATTTCTTTAGAAATATGGGATATTGTTACAGGAAATAAAATTAGGACATTTAGGGGACATAGGAATGGTGTTAAAGCAGCAGTTTTCAGTCCTGATGGCAGGCAGATTGTTTCGTGCTCGGCTGATAAAACAGTGAGACTATGGGATGTAGTTACAGGAAATGAAATTAGGACATTTTCAGGGCACTCGAGTTATGTAGTATCTGTAGCGTTCAGCCCTGATGGGAAGTATATAGCTTCCGGTTCAAAAGATCATACATTGAAGATTTGGGATATAGACACAGGTCATTTAGTCAAATCATTAAGACATTCATCCAGCGTAGATTCAATAGCATTCAGTCCCAATGGCAGGCAGATACTTTCTGGTTCAGGGGATGAAGCAATAAGACTTTGGGATATTTCAGATATAAATAATTTAAATAGCGACAAATAAAAATATTGACAAATTCTATCTACGCCCAACCCATATCAATGCTTATACTTCAAAAACAAATCTACAGCGTCCTGCGGCGTTGCGGCATTAATTACCGCTTCCCTAAGTTCCTCTTTTCTTAACATGGAACCTATAGCGGCAAGGAACTGTACATGTGCATGCAATCCGCTGGCTTTCTTTGGAGAAACTACCAAAATAAAAATACGGGAAGGCTGACCGTCTATCGATTCAAAATTAATACCCGATCTTTTTATTCCTATCGCTACGGTGGTGTCTGCAATTCCGTCTGTCTTCGCGTGAGGAATGGCGATGCCGTGCGCCATACCAGTGCTTATCGTTTTCTCACGTTCAAGCACGTCCGCAAGAACTTGATCTCTGTCCAGCAGTTTATTCGCAGAGGCAAGTATATCAACCATTTCTATTATTATTTCTTCTTTTGTTTCACCCTTTAACTTCAAAGTAAAACACTGTGGGTCTATAAGGGCAAGAATATCTTTGGTGGTTCGAGCTTCGGTATCGAACAGCTCTTTTTTCATTTCTGCCGGGTCTGCTGATGCTTTTAGTTTTTGAATAGTATTTGAAAGAGCAAGAATAACTTCGTAAATTTCGTTTTTGACAAACGGCATATCGGTTTTGGAAGTCGTTATAGTAATTGAATTTTTTTCTTCTGTAATAGAAAGGGCGACGTCGTTTTTGCGCGCCTGAGAAATGCCTTCATCCATATTCATTGTCTGCACAAAGAAACCTTCATCACGCAATTCTTTTAAAAGATTGTTCATAACAAGATCGGCGATTTCTCTTGATTCAAAATCCCACACTTCATGAGCACTGTCATCGTTCTTTACCATTTTTCGCGTTCCCTGCTTGGGTATCTTTAATGACAAACCCAGCAAAAGAGGAGCGAAAACAATGGTAAGGAATATCATCAACACAGCTTCCGAAAAATGCTGGATGTTAAGAACTCCTGTCGCAAGCCCTATGCCGCATGTGATCAAAGCGCCTTCACCGCGCGGAACCATGCCCGTACCAATTCGCAGTGCACCGAAGCGGTTAAAACCAAAAAGCAAAGCCGGAGCGCCGGCGCCAATTATTTTTGCCAAGATTGCAACCGCCGTATAAATCGCGCTAAAGATCAACACAGCCGGCGAAATTACTTCACGGACATTTACCATCATTCCCATCACAGCAAAAAATATCGGCACAAAAAATTCGTACAATGGGCGGATACGCTCCTGTATTACTGCGGCAATATCTGTTCTTGAAAGTGAAAGCCCTGTGATATAAGCGCCGATGATCAAAGCAAGTCCCTGTATTTCAAGAAGCCCCGCAAGAATTAACGCAAGCCCAAGGGCAAGTACGGAAAAATCAAGATTGTTTTTTAATGATTTAAGAAAGAACGCAAGCGCTTTCGCGCAGAGAAGGAAAAGAGTGGTTACTCCAACCCAAATGCCTAAGACTTTAAGAGCCAAAAGCGAAACTGTTTGTGCGGAAAGCCCCGCTCCGGCGTTTCCGCCCATTACGGAAACAATTCCCATTACTATCGCAAGCAGAATGATCCATATTACGTCATCGAAAACCGCCGCAGTTATCATTGTTACGCCTTCGGGGGAATCCATTTTTTTTCGTTCAGAGAGCGTTCTTGCGGTTATGCCTAGCGAAGTGGTTATGGCGATAACACCCATGAACAGGCAGTGAGGATCAAAAAAAGAAGCCTTGAATAGAAAAACACCGCACAAAGTGCCAGCCGCAAAGGAAAGCAAAGCACCGCTTATGCCGATAACGCCGCCTGCAAGCGAATAACGCAGGAATAAGCTCAAGTTGGTTTCAAGACCGGAGAAAAAGAGCAGAACAATTGACGCTACTGTGGCAAAAGCGTACAGTTCTACGCTTACCGCAAGACCGCTGGTTTCCGCAAGGGGAAAAATACCGTGCGGAAAAAATGGTAATTTAATACCGCCCAATGCGTAGGGACCAATCAGCACTCCTGCTAAAAGTTCTCCCAGCACCGAAGGTATTTTCAACTTCTTTGCCAGTTGCCCAAACAAACGGACTACCAACAAAATACAACCAACTTGGATGACCAACTCAGTTACAAGCTCAGTAATGTGCATAATATATCCTATTGGGGTTATATTATGATTTTGATAAAATTATGTCAATACATCAATGTGAAAAACCTGCCATTTCTTTATATTGTGATTTCTTGTTTTTATGGGCATAATGTCCCATAAGGAGTTTCACCATGGACTATGCTGTCGAATCACTAAAAAAACATTATCAGTGGCGCGGAAAGCTGGAGATCGTTCCCAAGATGCCGGTATCGACACGGGAAGATTTGTCGCTTGCTTATACGCCCGGCGTCGCCCAGCCCTGCCTTGAGATACAAAAAGACCCTCAGAAAAGCTGGGAGCTGACCGGGCGCTGGAATACGGTTGCGGTCGTTACTGACGGCACTGCGGTACTGGGCTTAGGTGATATTGGTCCTGAAGCCGGAATGCCCGTTATGGAAGGAAAATGCGTTTTGTTCAAAGCCTTTGGCGGTGTAGACGCTGTTCCGCTTTGCATACGCTCGCAGGAAGTTGATGTCATTGTTGAAACTGTCGCCCTGCTCGCGGGGAGTTTTGGCGGAATAAACCTTGAAGACATTTCCGCCCCCCGTTGTTTTGAAATTGAGCGCAAACTTAAAAAGCGATGCGAAATACCGATTTTTCACGATGACCAGCATGGCACGGCGGTTGTAACGTTAGCCGCAATGCTCAATGCGTTAAAATTGACAGGAAAAAAACTTGAAAATATAAGCGTTGTTACATTGGGAGCGGGAGCCGCAGGGATAGCCGTAACAAGACTTTTGCAGGCGGTAGGGCTTTCCGATGTTGTACTGTGCGACCGTCAGGGGGCGATTTACAAAGGCAGAAATGGCTTGAACAGCGAAAAAGAGGAAATGGCTGAAATAACAAACAAGCAAATGAAAAAGGGAAGCCTCGCCGATGTCATGCGCGGCGCTGATGTCTTTATCGGCGTTTCGGCTCCCGGCATGGTAACTGCGGAAATGGTTAAGTCCATGTCGCCTAATTCAATACTGTTCCCGATGTCCAACCCAACGCCTGAAATCATGCCGGATCATGCCATAGCCGCAGGAGCCGCAGTTGTAGGAACAGGGCGAAGCGATTTTGCCAATCAGATCAACAATGTCCTAGCGTTCCCCGGCATCTTCCGTGGAGCGTTAGATGTTCGCGCCAGCGACATAAATGACGAAATGAAAATCGCCGCCGCATACGCTCTCGCAAATCTGGTTGACGAAAAAGAATTGCGCGCCGATTATATCATTCCTGCCGCCTTTGACCTAAGAGTGAAAGACGCAGTAGCGAAGGCAACAGCGCAAGCCGCAGTTGAAAGCGGGGTGGCTAAGAAAGGATCAGCGAATTAACGCACGCCAAATATTGCACAGCGTTAAGCTGTGAGGATGAATAAATCAGCACGGCGTGGCGCAGATTGAAAGTCAATGCGACTATAAATGCGCGAAGGCTTTAGCCTGAGCAGTGCGCCTAAGAACGAATTATGCGAATAAGAGAATAAAAATTTGGTGTGATAATTCGTTTCCATTGTGAAGAAAAGGCGAGGAGACGGTCTTTTTATACCCCTTAATGTCCAACTTGAGAATGCTCCCACTGCAAACCGCCGTCCGTGACAGTTTGCAGTGGGGGTTATAAAAATATCGTTTAATCAAAATAATTTCGGAGGATAATATGCAAAGAAAGGAAGAAACGCTGATTAAAATTTAATAAAGAAGTTGCCCGAATTACTAAACTAAAAAAAGTATACAATAGCGCCAATATTATTGAACTAACAATTGGCAAAATTGAATCTGATGGGGATTGGGGACATGGCGGTCGAACATATATTAAATTAAATTGTGAAAGTACCGTAGCAATGATTTTGGTTACCGATAATAGTGGAGAAAAACACATCTTTGATATATCTGAATGGGATTCACTTGAAATATTAGCAGGCGGAGAAACAGAGAGACAAGCAATATCTGAAGCCATGCTAGATATTGGGAATTATTTGAAGACCGGAATAAAGGAAATATAATGTCTGCCTTCACTGTCAAACAACCCCTCAATACCGTGAAATCTTATACAACTTTAACAATTCTAAAAAATCCATGCGCTCCATTCTTTCTCTGCCCAGACTCATCAGGTGGTTGGTCGGCACTTGGCAGTCAATAAACGCTACTCCGAAAAAGTAACTGAAACCTTGATTTTTTTCATATCAGCCTGTATAGTATAATTATGTATATTGACGTCAGATTCAGCAAGTCAGCTTTTAAGCATGGAGTTACTAAGGCTGATATTAAACGGGCTGTTATCAATGTACTGTACGATGATATACTTGATGATGCAAACGACAAACATCTACTGATTGGGTTCGATTGTAATGGTAATTTACTCGAAATATTGTATAATGTAATTGATGATGATACAATTCGAGTATTTCACGCCATGAAATGCACGGATGGGTTTATTGAGTTACTTAATAGATAGGAGAAAGTTATGCCTGATTTGACAGAAGAAGAATATGACGCTTTAGACGAATATTACACCAAAAATCCGCCTAAAGTGTCGGGGGATGGGAAAAGCGGCTTTTTTATGAAACATAAAGGCAATATCATTATTGTAAATGATATTACCGCTACATACCTGCGCGCCCACGCCGATGCTGTCCATAAAACGCCATCAGAGCTTGTTGATGAAATGATTCAGGAACGGATAACTGCCGCTATATAAACGTAGTAAGGATAATTCGTTGATGATTAAACAGATAATACACCCTTCAATACCGTGAAATCTTATACAACTTTAACAATTCCAAAAAATCCATGCGTTCCATCCTCTCTCCGCCTAGACTCATCAGGTGGTTGGTCGGCACTTGGCAGTCAATGAAAGCAACACCGTTTTTAAAAAGCAATTCCGCAAGGCTAAGAAAGGCGGCTTTAGAAGCGTTTTTCCTTTTCGCGAACATTGATTCGCCAAAGAACGCTCTGCCCATCAAAACGCCGTAACAGCCGCCTGCCAGCTCTCCGTCCTGCGATGCTTCTGCGGAATGTGCCCAGCCAAGACGGTGCAATTCCATATAAGCTTCGATAATGTCATTTGTAATCCATGTTCCGTTCTGGTTCGGGCGCTTTTTTTCGGCGCATCCTCTGATAACTCCTTCAAAGTTTTCATCAAAAGTTATATTAAAAGTTTTTTTGTTAAATATTTTTTGCATAGAAGATGAAATGTGCAAGTTATCGGGAAAAATTACACAGCGAGGATCGGGTGATTGCCAAACAACCGGATCTTCGGGACCGTACCACGGGAAAATTCCCTGCTCATAAGCTGAAAGCAAAATTCCCGGTGAAAGATTTCCGCCGACAGAAATAATATCATCGTTCCATTTTTCCGGGTCGGGGAACTTAAAACGGACTGTTTCATCAAGATAGGGAAAATCCGGATCGGGACCGGGAGAAAAAACCGGCACTATGCTTCCACAGTTTCAGGCAAATCCAAACAGTAGCCGTCGCGCCAGTCCACAACCGCACTGCCGCCCTCACTCAGACTGCCAAAAAGAACTTCGTCAACAAAGAAACTTTTAATTTTCTCCTCGATGAGCCGTCCGGCATTTCGCGCGCCAAACTCACGGCTGTAACCTTCTTCGGCTAATTTGTCCACACATGTTCCCGTAACAGTAAGAGTTACCTTCTTTTCCGCAAGCTGTGTTGTGAAAGCGTCTAATTCTTTTCGGACAATAGAGACCATAATGTCGCGTGAAAGATGCCCAAAGCGCACCACTGCGTCAAGGCGGTTGCGGAATTCAGGGGTAAAGAGTTTCTCCACCGCATCGTTAACCGCGCTGTCACCCATGATACGGTCTCCAAAACCGATAAGCCCCTTGCCAATATCCCTTGCCCCGGCGTTACTTGTCATTATAAAAATTATATTGCGAAAATCCGCCTTGCGTCCCTGATTATCGGTTAAAGTGGCGTAGTCCATTATTTGCAGGAGTATGTTGAAAATGTCGCTGTGCGCTTTTTCAATTTCGTCTAACAAAACCACGGCGTGCGGCTGTTTGCGAACCGCATCCGTAAGCTGACCGCCGTCTTCATAACCGACATAACCGGGCGAAGAGCCGATAAGACGCGAGACCGTATATTTCTCCTGATACTCGCTCATGTCAAAGCGGAGCATCGCAATGCCGAGTATCTCCGCAAGCTGACGAGCCAGCTCTGTTTTCCCAACGCCTGTGGGTCCCGCAAAGAGGAAGTTCGCGACCGGTTTACCGTCCGCCCTAAACCCTGCCCTTGAGCGTTTGACCGCTTTGACAACAGCGCCTACCGCCTCATCCTGTCCAAAGATTCTTTCTTTAAGCCTTGTCTCCAAATCTTTAAGTTTGTCCTTTTCGCTCTCACCCACAGACCTCTGCGGTATGTGCGCTATTTTTGAAACAACAGCTTCGATAACAGGCAGGCTAATTTCAATCTTTTCGATATGAGCGTCCTGCACAGTGGATGACTCTTTTTCTTCAGCGGCGTTTTCAGCCGCTTCGTTAGCTGTCATGCTATCAGTGCTTTCACTTTTGTCTTCTTCTGTCTGCTTTTTGTACGCTTCTATCCGCGCGAAAGCGCCTGCTTCATCAATTACATCAATTGCTTTATCGGGAAGGCGGCGCTCTGTGATAAATTGCGCGGAAAGACGCACGGCAGTTTCCACAACCTCATCGCTGTAGTGGACATGGTGATAATCTTCGTATCTGGATTTAAGTCCTTTTAATATATCGACAGCGACTTCTTGGGAAGGTTCATTAATATCGATCTTTTGAAAACGCCGCGAGAGCGCGCGATCTTTTTCAAAGAACTTGCCGTATTCTTCATGCGTTGTCGAACCGATACAGCGAAGTTTTCCCGACGCAAGAGCGGGCTTTAACATATTGGAAGCGTCTAACGCTCCGCCTGAAACAGAACCTGCCCCGACTAGCGTGTGAATTTCATCAATAAAAAGTATAACCTTTTCTTTTTTTAACAGTTCTTCGACAATGCGTTTGATTCTTTCTTCAAAATCGCCGCGGTATTTCGTTCCTGCTACAATAGCGCCCATGTCCAGCGAAAGAATAGTGAAATCGCGAATGAGCGGGGGAACATCTCCGGCAACAATCCTCTGGGCAAGTCCTTCGGTAATTGCCGTCTTTCCTACGCCCGAATCGCCGACATGAATAGGGTTATTTTTCATTCTACGGCAAAGCACCTGCACCGTACGGTCAAGTTCTTCTTTCCTGCCGATAACAGGCTCCAGTTTTTGCTCCCGCGCTAAAGCTGTCAAATCTATCGCATAACGTTCCAGCGCGCTTTTTTTATTTCCCTTTCTTTGGGCATCGGCTTCTTCATCAACACCTGCGTATTTGCCGCCCTTTGGTGAGGTTAAAAAATTATCATCTCCGGAATTGTGAGACAGCGTCTGTAAAAGAGTCAGCCGTTTAATTCCGGCTTTGCGCAGATAATAAGCGCTGTAACAGCGTTCTTCATCATAGAGAGAAACAAGAATATCCGCGACATCGATCATTTCCTTCTGCGCCGACTGGCAATGGATCAGAGCGCGTTCAATAATATTGTGAAAGCCAACGGTCTTTGTAGGCTCCCCCGACGAAATTGGCATTTTCTGTTCAAAGAAACTTTCCATCCCGTCTTTAATCTGACCTAAATCCGCTCCGCAGGAAAACAGCACTCCCTGAACCTGATCAAACGCCAGCGCGGCATACAAAATATGCTCCGGCGTAAGATACTCGTGGTTGCGAAGTTTTGCTTCATTATAGGCGGCGTCAATAATCGCCTGTACATGCCCGGAAACTCTCATCTTTCACCCTCTATAAATAATATACCATAAAAATCGATTTTATTCTATCCTTATGCCGGCTCAACAATACATCTCAGCGGGAATTCGTTCGATTTCGCGGCAACATGAACCTGCTCCATCTTGGTTGTGGCAACGTCCCAAGTGTAGACTCCTACCACTCCCCTGCCCTTCTGGTGTACATCCAGCATAATCATGTTAGCATCTTCAATGCTTTTATGGAAGATAATCACCAAAACCTCAACAACAAAATCCATTGTTGTATAGTGGTCGTTCAGGAGAACCACCTTGAATTGCTCCGGCTCCTTAACCTTTTCGTTTGTTTTAGAAGCCGGTCTTTCCTTGATTCGCGGTTCCATAATTTATTGTAGAGAATTGAAGGGCGATTGTAAAGGTGTGAAGAGGAGTATTTGTGTCTTATTCTTGACAGGCGGTTACCCCCGGTTTAAAATACAAACATAGGAATATCAGAATATGAAATACTTTTTTATTATCTTAATTTCCTTTATGTTTATATGTTGCCCGAATAAGAATAATACAAAAACAGGAAAAGAAATAATAAGTATTACGCCATTGGAATTAGTAGAAAAATTTAATTTAAACGAACAACAAACGATAGATTATTATAAATTATTTAGAATTCAAATAACGGAAGTAATAACAGAAATAAATAGACCAATGAGAGATAGAGAGGATGCCTTTGGCAACATTATTGATTATCAGGAAGTATCAATTATCGTTTTTGGCGATGTATACGAATGCGGATGGGAAGTGTTTTTTTATATTGATGGAATTGTTGATAGAGATATCCATATTGGAGACACTATAACAATTCAAGGAAGCTTGAAAACTGTAGAAAGGCATAAAGCGTTAATTGCTGAAAGTGTGCATGTACCTATGGATGAAACTGAAATACAATATCTAGATGTTATTTATATTGATATAACAAACTGTATTATTATTAGTCATACGCAAAGTCAAGGCGAAGTGGAAAGAAATAGAGTAACCAGAATGAAAACAACAAGAAGAATGAGTTGGAGTTGGAATTGGGCTCGTAGTGTAAAGAAATAGAGTAACCCGAGTGTAAAGAAACATTGAAAAGAAAGGCAAATAATTATAACAAAATGTTTTAAATAATTAACATAAATTGTTTTACAATTTATGTTTTTGGTATTTCTAAAATATACAATGCTGTATATCCACAATAAGGGAAAATAGGTCCTTCTCCTTCATTTCCTCTAAACCAATGTTCTATATTAAATGAATACTTTCCATTAATTTGTTCAATGCGTTCATTCCTCAAATCACCACTACCCCCATAACCTGTTATAACAAAAACTAAATGGTTATTCTCAAAATAATCATCAGAAAATGTTTCCCAATATGGCAAATATATAAAGCTATCCTGTATTCGAATTAACTCTTCCATTGTTGAAGCTATATAGATTCTGTTTATATTTTTTGTTTCAAGAAAATAATCATCTTTTATGGAAAATCCTGTCAGAGAACAACCCGCCTCCGTTTTTAATAGGATATTTGAAGAACCATTTTCAGTATTCCTAATATTTGTATTAAATATTATTGTAGAATAATAGTAATCTTTATCAAAATTATCTCTACTTTTAGGATTATGTATTACTGTTATACTCTCTTTTTCATCAGAAACAATATTATTTGCTGTCTCTTTCTTGCAAGAAACTACAAGAAGAAATATTACAATTACGATAATACATCTCCTGTATTTTACATTCATAACCCTCAACTTCTCCGCGTGTATTTATCGCTTGCGCTAATGCCGAAAGCCGTATATATCAAAACCATTGTTCTGCCATCTGTTGAAATGGAATAATAAAATGTGTATGTTGTTCCAGCCTGACGATAAATTAATTCATTGCCGGAAATCTCATATGTAAAAGGTCCATCTTTATCGTAGCCTGTCCCATCTGAATTGAATACCTGTACGTCTTCTGCATGTTTATCATTTACCCATGTACCGACAATTCGCTGGTCATTGTTTTGTGATTGGGCATAACACGGAAATGCACCGGAAGAAAAAGCCAACAGAACGCCAAAAAATAAAACCAATTTCCCTTTCATTTTCATGCCTCTTCCTTTCAAATTTGTTTCGGAAAACATACGTTACTCAATTATTATATTTATATACATTTTTTGATAATTTGTCAATAATTTTTCATAATATTTATTGAAATCTACTTAAAGAAATTGAACTTGCCGAATTTGTGCAGTTTACCGTTGGAGCGTTTTGTTACTTCATCGATGGATTTGTACAGGAAGGAGGCAAATGCTGTTTCATTTCCTGTGTCGGAACAGGAAAAACCAACTGTGAAATACGGTTCGTTATGCGCCGCAGAAAGCAAGCCATTGGTAAGGGCACGGAAGGAGGCGAGAGCCGATGGTCCAAGAATGTCTGCGGCTTCATCTTTTCCTGAACCGGAATTTATATCGTGGTAAACAAGAGCTAATGTTCCGCGTTTGCGGTTTTTAAAAATCGTCGTCAATTCTTTTACAAGAAAGAACCATCCTTTTATGTGGTCGTTAAGAATAATTTCAACGGCAGTCAGCGGAAGACCCGATGGGCTACTGCGAATGGAAGGGGGCGAACAAATCAGGATTGCCTCATCAATATGCTCAAGCCGGTTTTCCGCGGCAAGAGCCAAAGTTCGGGCAGAAAGCTGGCTTGAGGGGTTCCAGTCAATAGATATGCGCCTTTCATTTTCCGTCTCGGAAGTTTTTATCACTTCAGAAAGCCTGTTCGGTATTAAAGCCGCGGCAAATTGTTCCACGCGGTTGATTGTTTCTGTTTCAATCGCACGATAAAGAGCGGATTCGTTACCGGCTAGAAGGATTCCTCTCACCATAGGTTTATTGTATACGAAACAGGTATTTCTATCAAGAGAGGCTAGGAGCCGGGCGCGCTACTCAGACTAAAGTCCTCGCACCCTTTTCATCTTGGTTACGTTTTTCGTGCGCCACGCCGTGCTGACTTATTCATCAACACGCTTTCGCGTGCATACTTGGGCGCCTCTAGTCATGTGCTTATTGTATCTGAGACAGACATTTCTATCAAGGGCATGCTTTACATAACATGGATAATTGTGGCACTATCTAAGAATGAATATAGTTAAAGCCGCGATGATTGGCGATGTGGTTGGGGAACAGGGACTTGAAACTATCGAAGCGAAATTGCCGGTTCTGATTAAAGAACAAAATATCGAATTTGTTACGGTTAATGGAGAGAATGCCGCAGAAGGTTTTGGCATGACCGAAAAAGATTTTCAACGTATCATCGCGGCAGGAGCGAATGTTGTTACTTCCGGCAACCATATCTGGGAAAAACGTGAATTTTGGACTGTGCTGGAAACTGAAGGTCATATGTTGCGCCCGGCGAATTATCCGTCCGGCTCTTCAACAGAGCAGATTGTTTCAGGTACAGGATTTGCAAGCATAAGAATTAAAAATATAAATTGGATAACGATTAATCTTCAGGGGCGGGAATTTATGAACGCTATCGACTGCCCTTTTCAATGTTTCGATCATCTTATAAATATTCATGTCGGCAAGGCAATGGACTATCATCCGCTCATATCGGCGGACGGCAAGCCGATGCCCAACGTATTTCCGTTAATACTTGTAGACTTCCACGCTGAATCCAGCCGTGAAAAAGAAGCGCTCGCCTATTATGTTGACGGTCGCGTATCATTGATTGCCGGCACTCATACGCATGTGCAAACTGCCGATGAGCGAATACTGCCAAAGGGCAGCGCATACATCACCGACCTTGGAATGACCGGCAATCTTGACAGTGTAATCGGTATGGAGCCAAAAATCTGTCTTGAACGCTCTCGCAAGCAGGTTTTGTATCACATGGAAACAGCGGCAGAAAAAAAGCCGGGGCATCTGCAGGGCGTTATCGCTGAGATTGACGCGGAAACCGGAAGAGCGGTTTCTATTCGGCGGATTTGAAACAATGAACAATTAGAGACTTACTCTTCTCTGTTACTGATTTCCCCAAAAATTATATCAACGAATTACACGAATATTACATCGATATTCATTCGTCTTTATTCGTTTAATTCGCGTAATTCGTTGATCTTCTTCTTCTCAAAACGATTGTCTGCTAATCGGGCTTCCGATCCAAATGCCTTCGCCAAGATAATCAATCCTTCTGCCTTCAATCAGTATTTGAACGTCTCTTACATTTTGAAACTCTGTTACCGTCCAAACAATCTGCCGCAGTTGGGCGACATAGCCCTCTACGCCAAATGTGTTGAACAGAAAATCTTCACTAAAATTAATGTAGGCGGTGTTTCCGCGAACTGTCGCCGAAATTACACGGGTGTTTTGCGGAATAAGATTTATTATGCCTCTGCCAACCTCTTCGGCGGAAGGTCCGGCAAGTAGCGCATTTAACGAATCTTGCATGGGTGAATCAGAGACCGTAATTCTGCGCGTTACTCTGGAATGGAGAATCTGTCCGTCACTGCCAATATTGGTAAAATAAATAGCCCTGTCTCTGGTTTGCGCAGGCGGTGTCGGCGGCTGAGTTTGTTGTTGAGTTTGAGGCTGAGTAGGAGGAGTCGCAGGTCTCTGCGGCTCCGGAGTTTGAGGTTTTGGCGGCTCCACAGGGGCAGGCGGCGTGGTTGGCTGTTCGGGAGTACTGCGTTGCGGTTGCTGTTGTTGCTCCAGAACAAGAGTTTCAACAGTGTCTTCTTCATCCGCTAATAAATCTTCTTCGGAACCTACAGGGGCTGTAATACGAGTCTTAAAAAGATTAAAATTCTTTTGAATTGTTGACGCATTTGCCATAAAAACGCAAATAATTACAATAACAAAAACAAGCCAAAAGATGACTATAGCCTGAGAACCTTTGGAGTTCGCCTTCTTGTTTGTTTTTCGCTTTACCACAAAAATATGATACCAAGTATTGTATTTGTTGTATACTATCTTATGCGTAACAAACTAACCGATGAACTTGCTGTCTGCGGAATGAATGCCGTGCTGGCTGTCGCAGAACACCATCCGCAAACAATCAATCGCCTCTTCCTCCGCGAAGACCGTCTTCAATCATTTACAGACATTTGCAAACAGCTTGCCGAACGCAAGCGTCCCTACAAGCTCTGCGAAGAGGAGGAACTTGAACGTGTCTGTAAGAGCGTCCACCATCAGGGCGTAGTGGCGATGATTGAAGAGCCCCTAATTGAGCCACTGAGTTTGGAAGACCTTGAGGTTTGGGTGAGTGAAAAAAAAACGGGCGTTCTTCTTCATTCTGTGGGGAACGACCACAATTTGGGCGCGATTGCAAGGGCGGCGGCTTTCTTTAATGCCGCTTATATTATATTGAACGAAAAAGACACCGAAGCGCGGCTGACTACCAGCGCATACCGTATCGCCGAGGGAGCTATCGAACATTTAACAATACGGAGTATCAAAAGCACAACCGCCTTTTTAAAAGACGCGTCAAAACGGCTTATCACGATTGGTACGGACACAAGGGCAAGAATGAGAATCAGCGACATGGGCGATATTATTAAAACCGCGAAAGAAAAAAACAAGCGCTCTGGTGTTGCCCTTGTGCTTGGCAACGAAGAGACAGGGCTTCCTAAAGACGTGAAGGATAATTGTTCGCACCTGCTCCGTATTCCGGGGACGGGCAACATCGACAGCCTGAATGTATCACAAGCCGCCGCGTTATTCCTTCACGCTATTTATGAGCATTAGGGCTCTGCAGAAATGTATGCTCAAGGAGTTTATTTGGGGCGCGCACACGGCTGACTAAAGTCAGCCTACCATATCTGTTGTAAAGCATTTTTGGCGCTACGCCGTTTTGAATTTATCAAAGAAACAGTCCTGCGGACTGCATTATATTGGCGCATCAGAGGTAAGCGCACCGTGGCGGAGCCACGGCACGCTTACCTCTGCCACCCCTCAAGTACTTATTTAGCATACATTTCTGAATTCATTGGTATTATGTTTCCCACTCTCATAGTTCTTTGCTAGCCGTTACTTTTTCCGCTTCACAACAAACAGAAATACACAAGTGAAATTTTCTCCTGAGGTTATGAAAACTTCTAAAAACTTCAGTTTTTAGAAGTTCATCAATCCCCAAACTTATTAACCATCAGCGGGGGCTGATGAGTAGCGTCCAGCGTATCGCGCCACAGACTGCTTTCCGGATCAACTTTGTTGCGATGGCTGATTACCAGTTTAATCGGTAAATGCACAAATTCATTGTTTACAAGCCCTATGATCATTTTGGTTTTTCCAGCCATCGCGGCATGAGCCGCCGCATTGCCTAAACGCTCGCAATAAATTGAATCGTCGGGGTTTGCCGGAGCAGAACGAATCGCGTAACTTGGATCGATGTACTTTAAGTTGATTTCCATTTTTCTCTCTTCAAAGTGTTTGATGATTCTGCTTCGCAGGTAGGTTCCGACATCCTCCATTTTAACATTACCGCCGGCATCGAGTTTTTTCTCTTTTAAGAGTAAATCCTGCATCGCTCCCTCGGCGACAACAATTACAGCGTGTTTGCGTTTTTTGAGCCGCTCTTCCAGATGACTCAAAAAGCCGTTGTAGCCTTCCAGATTAAAAGGCACTTCGGGGATCAGCACAAAGTTCACTTCGTGGCTTGCAAGTGCGGTATGCGCCGCGATAAAGCCGGAATCCCTGCCCATTACTTTTACAAGACCAATGCCGTTAATCGCAGATGCCGCTTCCATGTGGGCGGCTGAAACAACTTCTACCGCTTTGGAAACAGCGGTGTTAAAGCCAAAAGAGCGATCCATCAAGGCAAAGTCATTGTCAACGGTTTTGGGTATTCCAATCACGGCGATTTTTAAGTTCCTTTTGCCAACTTCCCCGGCAATATCAAGCATTCCGCGCTGAGTGCCGTCTCCTCCAATTGTAAAGAGCATATTCAAATTGAGCTTTTCCATTGTATCGACAATCTTCTCTACTTCTCTGCCGCCGCCGCGCGCACTGCCTAAAAAAGTGCCGCCAAGTTTGTGAATATCGTCAACGATATCAGAATCAAGCTCTTTTACCCCAAACTGTTCCTCAGGCAAAAATCCCCTGTACCCATAGCGAATCCCCGAAATCCTTGTAACTCCGTAGCGCGTTGACAGACAGCGAACAATTGCCCGGATTACATCATTAATACCGGGGCAAAGACCGCCGCAACTAACAATACCCGCATGAACATGGGCAGGTGAAAAATAGATATGCTCTCTGGGACCGGCACATTCCAGCACCTGTGATCTTTTGATGGCAGGCTGTTCCCCCGGAACAACAAACGCCCCTAAACGTACAAACTTGTCGTCTGTAACATAATCGGCGGATTTATCCCCCGGTTTTTTGGACATCTTTAACGGTGATTGAACCGATGGCTTGCCAAGCTCCTCAATAGTAAAATCAAGACTCTCATCCATAAAAAGAACTCCTTTTTGATATCCCACATTATATGGTATATTTAATTATACTACTGTCTTTAATATTATACAACTAAATAATGGGAACTTCTAAAAACTTCAGTTTTAAGAAGTTTTCATAAACTCCCGCTATTGCTAGTGTTTTACAGGCATAGTATACTTAACTCATGAAATTCAATCCTTCAAAAATGGGCAGATTAAGCCCAAAAATGCTCGTGACAGTTGTCGTGGGAATATTGGCGCTTATCCTGTTAAGTACCAGTATTTACATTGTTGATCAGACCGAACGGGCGGTAATTACACGTTTTGGCAGATATATCGACACAAAGGGTCCCGGTCTTCATGTGAAACTTCCCTTCGGTATAGATAGAAATTATACGGTAAATGTTGAAACAGTGCAGTCACAGGAATTTGGTCCTCGTACCATGAGAAGCGGAAATTATCAAAATCAATCCAGCCAAGCAGCTGAGTCTACAATGCTTACAGGAGACTTGAATATTATAGACGTTGAATGGATCATTCAATACCGTATTTCCGACCCAAAAGCGTGGACTTTTAACGTAATGAATGATGAACGTGTCAAAACAATCAGGGATGTATCGCGCTCAGTGATTAATATGCTCGTAGGCGACCGCGCAATCATGGATGTAATGGGCGTTGAACGCAGTGCGATTCAGGCGGCTGGCGTGGTTTTAATGAACGAAACATTCAATAGTTATGGTCTGGGAATTAATGTCTTTGCGGTACAACTTAAAAATGTATTTCCTCCTTCCGGCGTACAGGCGGCATTTGATGATGTAAATAAGGCTCAACAAGACCTTGAACGGCTAATCAACGAAGGGCAACAGGCATACAACGAAGAGGTTCCAAAGGCAAGAGGTGAAGCCGAGCAGAGGATTCAGGAAGCGCAGGGATACGCGGCAGAACGCGTAAACAATGCAAGGGGCGATGTAGCCCGTTTTAATTCAGTATATGAAGAATTCCGTCGCGCCCCTGAAGTTACAAGACAACGGTTGTACTATGAAATGGTCGAAGATGTATTCTCCGGTGAGGACAAAACGATTATGATAGACCGCAATCTGGAAAATTTCCTGCCTTTAAGGAATTTGGGAGGAAACAGATAATGAAAAAAACACTAACAACTATTGTTGTAATTTTTGTAATTTTTATCGGTATTCTAATAGCCGGTCCATTATATGTGATAAATGAGGGCGAACAGGCAGTAATTGTTCAATTAGGACGGATAACAAATGTCATTACCGATGCCGGACTTCACGTAAAGATTCCTTTTATAGACGAAGTTGTTCGTTATCCGAAAAAGATATTAGCGTATGACAGCACTCCGGGTCTTATACCGACAGCAGAAAGACAATTCATCTTTGTTGATGTTGTAGCGCGCTGGCGTATAGCTGATCCCAAGAAATTTTATGAGTCCGTTAAGGCTGTCAGTGAAGCTTACAGTAAACTTTCGCAAATTATCGACTCCGAAGTACCCACTGTAGTAACAGCAAATCCTCTTCTGGAATCGTTACGGAATTCAAATATTATTATGGAACGTACTCCTGACAAAGATGCTTTGGGTTTAGCCCTTGAAGAAGGGGTTGCCGGCAATGTGTCCACTTCCGGTTATGAACCTATTACACGCGGACGCCGCCAGCTTGCGGAAGAAATACTTACACGTTGTTCACGGCGTATGGTTTCCGAATTCGGCATTGAACTTATTGATATTGTAATACGGCAGATTAGTTACTCTAACGAATTAACCTCAAGCGTCTATGCCCGTATGGTAAGAGAACGAAACCAGATCGCTATGGCATACCGTTCCGAAGGTGAAGGTCGCAAGGTGGAATGGCTTGGCAGAAAGGAGAACGATAAGCGCTCCATACTTTCAGCCGCTTATATGCAAGCCGAAATAATACGTGGTAGGGCAGACGCAGAGGCAACAAGAATATATGCCGATGCTTACAACCGCGACGCCGGAACCAGAGCTTTTTATGATTTCTGGAGAGCGATAGAATCATACAGGCAGACCATGCCAAAGTTTGACAAAACGCTTACAACAGACATGGAATATTTCCGGTATCTGTATTCTCCAAGATAGCATAGGATAATAATGCAACAGAGAATTCTTATAGCTGATGTTGAGAATAAACCGTCTATATGTTTTGATACAGGACTTGATCCGCGTTCTTTCGCGCGGACAAAAATGTCTCAGAGTTTAATTGAGCCGGGTTATATCGTTAATCCCGATGGCTCACACGAAGTGTGGAAACCGGCAGGTGTTTACGACAACAACGGTTCAATGAGGGTTTTTGGTCAGTTGTTTCAGGGCAAAAGACTCGATCTGCTTCTTGAGCAAGTTGACTCTACAATAGGAAATATATCTGAAGCCGCACAGCAAACCGCCCTGCAGGCGGTAACTTGCTGGATTAGGGCAAAAATGTTTCTTGGTGAAACACGCTCCGCTCTTAACCCCGGCGCGGCTTTTGTTACTTGTGATGATAAAGCAGATAACCCAAAGGGCAGTGTTTTCTTTGCCCCGGAAAATTTATCCAACCGTTGTCTTTTTATCGAAGGTTCGCAGATGGATCGCTATAACTGCCCGGATTTAGCCGGAATGGACATCGCCGCTTTTTGCGCCGGAGTAATGCTGTACAAAATACTGACAGGGTCTCATCCCTATCCCACCCCAGAAATTTATCAGGATATGAGGGAAGGCAACTTTCTACCTGCCCATCTTGCCGCTCCGGCTCTTAATGAAAAACTGTCCTCCCTTATTCAATCCGCTCTTCTTCTGCCTGTCGCTAACAAAAGAACGACAAAAAACGGGACAGATATTCTTTCAGGTATTCTGGAAATATTGATGGATAAAGCTAATACGGAAACCGCTGTTCAACCGCTGTTCATTAATTTGCCTGCGGAAAAAAAAGAACTGCGTGAAAAAGAAAAAAAACTTTTCCTGTTCAAGCAAAATGTTACCGTAAAGACAAGACGTTTTGCCGCAAACCATAAATACTTACTGATAGGAGCCTCGGTTGGCTTTTTTTTCCTTCTCTTTGTTGTGCTTAGCACGGCAAAAGGATTTTCTCAGCGTCTTACAACGGAAGGAATGACGCCTGAACAAGTTGTTAGTGCTTATTACGACGCGTTCAGCTCCTTAAATCACATGTTTATGGAGGCGTGTATTCAGGGGGCGGACAGAACCGATATAAATGTCGCCGCGACTTTTTACGCGATTGTTAAGCAAAGACAGGCTTATGAAATGACCAACGCTCCGTCAATTATTCAGGCAAAAGTTTGGAAGGCTACCGGAGGAGAACTTCCGGCTCCCAATGTTTTTGGCGTAACAGATTTGGATGTTGAATTTGCCGGCGGCAGTGAAGACAATGGGCTTGTGGTTTACCGCACAAATTATTTGCTTTGGTCTCCTGATGAAAACTATGCAAGAAACCGAAGCGATGTACTTACCTTAAAACGCGACAAACGTAAAAACTGGAGAATCGTCGAACTTTTGCGCAGTGAGAAGTAATGGCATCTCTAAAAACTGATACTATTTGAAGTTCCCATTAAGCCATTCATTTATAAGATAGCGCGAAAGAGAACCTTCACTTGGCAATTCGGGCAAGTTGTCTTTTGCAAACCATCTTGCATCTTCAATTTCTTCGCCATCCGGTTTAATTGTCCCCGATGAATAACGTGCGCTAAAACCCAACATCAGCGAATTGGGAAATGGCCAGCTCTGGGATTTAATGTAAACAATGTCTTTAACTTCGATGTTTACCTCTTCACGGATTTCCCGTACTGCGGTTTCTTCAAGCGTTTCCCCGGCTTCGTTAAAACCGGAGATGAGGCTGTAAATCCCGGTCTTGAACCGTTTATTATGAGCAAGGAGAATCCTATTGTCATCACCGGTAATAATGACAATGACAGCAGGACAAATCCTTGGGAACTCCAGCCTGCCGCATTTGGGACAGATGCGTTGTGCCTGAGAGGGAACATCGTTATTTTTTGTACCGCAGGTTCCGCAGTAAAGGGAATCCCGTCTCCATTGGGCAATGTGGCAGGCGCGGACAATCCTTCTTGTTTCGCCGTCGTTTATGCCGCCAAATATGGCAAGAATCCGCCGGACAGGAATAGCCCGCCAAGTTGACGGTATTTCGGCTTGCGGCGAAACGGAGACTCCGGTAATCATGGAAAGCGGCTCATCTATACCGGGAATTTCAAAAATATCGGGAGCGTCAAATTCTTTTGACAATTCAAGGGGGAGACCTTCGCTTATCTGTGAATCGGAAAGCTCAGCCGGCAGGAGCAGACTGTCATTAAGAAAGAAAAACGCTCGCTTGTCCAACAAATCCCCCTAATTACCTGATCAATCATACTTAAGAATATGTTGTTAATCAATAATAATTGTTCTATATTATATATTGGAACCTCTAAAAACCCCGGTTGGGTTTTTAGAGGTTCCTTAGAGAAAACCGCTAATTTTTTTACATAAAGAATTGTTCTAATGCGGTTTTCTCCAGAGGGTAAGAAAACTACTAAAAACTGAAGTTTTTAGTAGTTCCCCTATAAGGAGATCGACATGAATAACAACTATCTGGAAATACTGCCGTTAAGTAGCATAACCAAATATACAAAAGGTCAGCCCAATGACGGCGTCCCTTTTACCGGCTATCCAAGAACACATCCGTCCGATAAAAGCAAACTTATTCTTGTAAACAATCCTCTGGAAAAAGAACCGGCTGTGCTGGAATTCAATTTAGATGATATTTTATTTGTAGAAGAAATTCCCTCTGCGGTAACCGAAAAAGGCGAAGGCGTACCGCTGGTAAAACTTTGGGTACAGCGCGGGGCTGTCGGAATAATACTTGAACCATTCGAGGTAAACGACCCTGTACAGTTTGCGAACAAGGTAAGGGCAGTTAAAGAACATATCCTGCATAACCGCCCTCAAGCTAATCTTTAATATGGACACATCAGAATTTTCACCGGTTTTGCGTCCTCCAATGTTTCTCTCTGAAGACGGGGAAGATGTCATCTGCGAACTATGCCCAAATAAATGCAAAATTAAAAGCGGCGGCTTTGGCATGTGCGGCGTAAGGGGCAACAAGGGCGGGAAGGGAATAATTCCGTTTTACGGATTTATTTCTGCGTTAGCGAATGACCCAATTGAAAAAAAACCTCTTTATCATTTTAAGCCCGGCTCAAGAATACTCTCGCTCGGTTTTGCCGGATGCAATCTCCGTTGCCCTTTTTGCCAAAATTGGCACATCTCTCAAAACACAGACATACAAGGCAAGTGGATGCAGGCGGGAGAAATAATTTCATCTGCGCTTAAACAGGACTCCCCGTCCATCGCTTACACATATTCGGAGCCTCTTGTTCATATAGAATATGTCCTCGACTGCATGAACCTCGCGCACAATCACGGGCTTGCGAATGTACTGGTAACGAATGGCTGTATTACCACGCAAGCCGCCGAAGTAGTTTTAAAACTTACGGACGCGGCAAATGTTGACTTAAAATGTTTCTCTGCGGAAACTTACAGAAAAACTCTTGGTTACGGAAGTGCGGGGGATAATTTTCAGACTGTTCTTGATTTTATTAAACTTTGTTATAAAATGGGCGTTCATATCGAAATAACAACACTGGTCGTGCCTGACTTAAACGATTCTAAGGAAGAGTTATATGCCATAGCGGATTTTATCGCTGGTATAGACCGTGAAATCCCCTGGCACTTAACAGCCTATCACCCGGATTACCACTGGAACGCCCCCCCTACGGATGCAGGCTTTTTAAAACAAATCGCCGGGGAAGCAAAAAAGAAACTTGCCTATGTTCACATTGGCAATGTATAACCTTATTTAGCCTCTTTAGTCTTCCCGTCTTTTCCGCAATTTGTTCTTGATCCGTCCTTGCGGTGATATTCCATACAGGCGGCGCAATTACCGTGGCGGCTACATGGATAAGAGCACTTACATTCTGCATTGATTTTATCCGGCATATTAACCTCCTAGATAATTTTAGTCTTCAATTGTTTTTGTCATGTTTTTCTTGCCCAATAAATATGACTTTGTAATAAACATTTCAATAACTTTTATTACATCATCACTGCTTTTTTCAAAGACCTTGCTTGATAACATGATCAATTCTTCTACAACTTTAACAGAATCAACCTTTTCTTTTAATTTTTCAAAATTCATAATTATCCCTCATTTAATGAATATAGTCTTATTCTCCAAAATATATTGGCATCCGTCAAGTACATACTACCTAATTTTATCATAAATTTCTTACCTTGACAATACCACTATACTGTGATTAAGTGGTATATGAGGCAGTTTGAAGTAGTTTCTCCTTTTAAACCGGCAGGCGATCAAAATGAGGCGATTTCCGCGCTTGCGGGCGGCATAAGGGGCGGAGATAAGTATCAGACATTGCAGGGCGTTACAGGTTCGGGCAAAACTTTTACTATGGCGAAGATCATAGAAGCTGTACAAATGCCCACGCTGGTTGTAAGCCACAACAAAACGCTTGCCGCTCAGCTTTACCGCGAATTTAAAAGTTTTTTTCCCGACAACGCAGTTGAGTATTTTGTTTCCTATTATGACTACTACCAGCCGGAAGCTTATGTTGCCAGCAGAGACCTTTATATCGAAAAAGACGCTTCAATAAACGACGAGATTGAAAGAATGCGTCTCTCCGCGGCAAGAAGCATGATGGAACGTGAGGACGTTATCATCGTGGCAACTGTCTCCTGTATTTACGGAATGGTAACGCCCGATGTGTACAAAAAAATGACCGCTACTTTTTCAAAGGGCGAAACCGTTGATGTTGATTCGCTAATCCGCCGCTTTGTAGAATTGCAATACGAGCGCAACGACGCTGTTCTTGAACGGGGACGCTTCCGCAGACGGGGCGACACACTGGAAATTTTTCCCGCCTACATGGAAGAAGCCTACCGTGTCGATCTTGACTGGGATCGCGTCGAACGTATCCGCCGTTTTAATCCCGTCTCAGGTGAAATGCTTGAAGACATCGACCGTGCGTTGATTTATCCCGCCAAGCAGTTTGTTATGCCGGCAGAAACGATACAAAACGCTATGGGCGCAATCAAGCAGGAACTTAAAGACCGTCTTAAATACTTTAATTCCAACGGCAAAATAATGGAAGCTGAACGCCTTAAAACCCGCGTCGAGTATGACATCGAAATGTTGACCGAAATGGGCTACTGCCCCGGCATCGAAAATTATTCCGCTCTTTTGGCAGGTCGCAAACCCGGCGAATCCCCCGACACGCTGGTTGATTATCTCCCAAAAAAGCACCTAACGTTCATCGACGAAAGCCATGTTACTTTGCCGCAATTAGGCGCGATGTACGCAGGGGATCGCAGTCGCAAACAAAACCTCGTTGATTACGGCTTCCGTCTCCCCTGCGCTCTTGACAACCGCCCTCTTCGCTACGATGAATTTGTCGAGCGGCTGGACAAAACGGTTTTTGTCTCCGCTACTCCGGGCGAAACAGAAATTAAACAATCCGCTCGTGTTGTACAGCAGTTAATACGCCCAACCGGTCTTTTAGACCCGGAAATTGAAGTTCGCCCAAGTGAAGGTCAAATGGAAGACATCTACGCCGAAGTGCAAAAACGCATTAAGGCAGGAGAGCGCTCTCTTATCCTCACCCTTACAAAAAAAATGGCGGAAGATTTAACCGACTACCTTTCCGGTCTGGGGCTTAAAGTCCGCTACATTCACAGCGAAGTAGAAACCATTGAACGGGTAGAAATTCTTACCCAGCTTCGCCAAGGCGACTTTGACATCCTCGTAGGAATTAACTTGTTACGCGAAGGTATTGACCTGCCGGAAGTTTCATTTATAGCGATTCTTGACGCGGACAAAATCGGCTTTTTACGCTCACTTACAAGCCTTGTTCAAATAATAGGACGCGCCGCCCGTAATGCCGCCGGCAAGGTAATCATGTACGCCGACCGCATGAGCGATGCAATGGAAAAGGCAATCTCAGAGACCAACCGCAGAAGAGAGATACAAGTCGCTTACAATAAAAAACACGGCATCACCCCTGCGACAGTCAAAAAAGCAATCGCAGAAATACTGACCCGCCATATCGAAGAAGCGGACAGCGCGGCGGCAAATACAATCGAGGTTTTGAAGAAGTCCTATAATGTATTAATTCCCGCCCAGCGCAAACAATTAATTAAACTCCTTGAGAGCGAAATGCTGGAACACGCAAAAAACCTTGAATTTGAACAAGCCGCCGCGCTCAGGGACGAAATTACACGGATTAAAGACAGGCTGTAGGCTACTGCTAAGGGCTAGAGGAAGCGCCTCTCTTCACAAGATTGACCTTGAATTTTTCTCATCTATATGGTAAATTTGGTACAAATGTGTTATAATATATGTAATATTATAACATACTAAAAACAAGGAGTTTTATATGAAACGGATAATTTTTCTTTTAATTATGACGGCAATATTGATGCCGCTCTGGGCGCAGTTAGAGACAGACTTTAATTCTGATTTAACAGATGATGCCTCAGGTATTATTATCAAGGGGTATACAGGACAAGCGGTGGAAGTACGCATTCCAGCCACAATTCAAGGCATACCGGTAAAAATAATAGCTGAGTTGGCTTTTGCCAGAAATCAAAGGATCACCAGAGTTATAATTCCAGAGAGTGTTACAGAAATTGGCATTAACGCATTTTTAGATTGCAGGAATTTAATCGGCGTTACTCTTTCGCCCAATCTGACAGTCATAAGCAATTTTTCTTTTGCAAATTCTGCCATAGAATCTATAGAGATTCCTGAAGGTGTTACCACAATAGGAACCAGCGCATTTGCCAACTGCTCCAGGCTTACCACTGTTACTCTGCCGGCGACAATCGCGCTAATAGAAACTAATGCATTCAACAATTGTTCGTCTTTAATCAGTCTTACTTTCCCCAGTTCTGTAACATCAATACAGATCAGAAATAATTCTTTTAGTAATTGCAGAAGTTTACCGCTGGGACCTCAGGCGGCATTAAGACGGGCTGGTTACAGGGGCAGATTTTAGTCATATTCTAAAGTAAAGTTAGAGATGGAGTTATTCAAGAGCTTTTGTTTTTGAATAACTCCATTTTATTTTGGGAGATGCCTATGAAATTTTCAAGAGCATCTCCTTAACATAAAAGATTTTAAATATTTAAAACAAATTCTTTTAAATTACACAACATTCCGCCTGTGCTTCCAAAATTACAGTGTCTTTGTGTTCAGTTTCATAAAAAATAATAATTGACTTGTTCGGAACTTCGAACCTACAGTTTGGGTTGATTCTCTCACAAGTCCTGCATTTTTTTATCATATTTGCCAACTGATTTATATCTCATTTTCTCTTTCTGCCATATTGGTTTTATTCGTGTTGAGGGGTTTAATACCCAAGAACTCGCTATGCGAGGGAGCTTTAGGACGAAGTTGTTGATTATTATTTTCAACACTTTCTTTTTTATTGCACATAACTCCACATTATAAGCAGTGGCATTGATTTATTCGAAAGTCTGGTTTAATACCCCGGAGCTCTGCTCCGGCTGAAATAAGTTAAAATATTAGTAGGTTTGGTATTAAACCAGACGGTATAATAAAATTCCTCTCGAACGAGCCTCCGCTTGATATAACTCAATGTTTAAGATACCGCGGAGCTCTGCTCCGCGGAGGCTCATCCCCTTCTATTCCTAATTTCATTGATTATCCTTTCAATTGTTTCATTATTTGGGTTTCCTATTCTAGCTTCCTCCAAATATCTTAATGCATCATCAAATTCATTTCTTATGTAAGATATCATACCTTTATAATAATAAACATCATATACTAATGATGAACTCAGGTTTATATATAGTTCCAATGCTCTATCAAAAAATGGCATTGCTATTTCATAACTGCCGGCAATAAAGAAAAGTTCGCCTATTCCATAATACCCTTCAGGATCATTTTGATTTATTTCTATCACTTTTCTATATAATCCCAACGCATCATTTAATCTACCCTGTATCCTATAAACCACAGCTAAATTCATGAATGGAACTTTATTTTTGTCATTTAGCCCTATTGATCTTAGGTACATCTCCTCCGCTTCTTCAAGGCGGTTTTGTCTCCTGTATACAATGCCAAGGTGATCCATGGCATCTACAAATTCAGGATCCAAAGCAATAGCTTCTCTTAGGTAATTTTCAGCCTCCTCTAATCTGTTTTGGCGCATGAAGTCTGTCCCCATATTATATAGCGTTCTAGCCCTTTCATTTTCTGAGGGTCTGACCATTTCGGTGGGATCGATAGTTCTTACATCCACGGCTCCTTGGTCAGTCATATACCGGGACTGGCTATCTTGATCTTCGGCACTAACTATGCCAACATTCTCCATCAAAAACAAAAAAACGACAACAGAAAAAATAATTTTTTTCATTTATCCTCCATACTCTAAAATCACATAAAAACGCATAAAATTTAGTCCATTACAATTCATAATATTTTATGAATGTTATTATTAATACAGTAATAATAAAAAACATCATTAATATAAAAGGCAAAAAATATATCTTTACTTTTCTTCTGTCATTTCTTATTCTATCAATTATAGGATCAGTATTCTTTGGTATATATTCTCCAAGTAAAAATTCTCTATATTTCCATAACCAAAATATTTCTACATAAGGATTTATTTTTTCCCAAATATTTGGATAATATTTTATTATATATTTAGCATCACCATTTTTTTGTTTTGCAAAATCAGACCAATACATTATTCCATGTATCCCATCAATTATATAAAGAATTCCCATTGAAAAGAAAATATAAGCTATCATTATTTCAACATTTCTTATACTTATAATTCTAAAAATATACAATATGATACCAATAATACATATACATGTATTTATAAATAACATATATTTAAATATATTTTTCATTTTATTATATTTTATGGAATATGTTTCGTCATACAGTCTATGCTCCTGAGCATTTTCTATTAATTCATCATTCATTAATGACTCCTAATTCAATTATACACTATTTTATTATTTTTTAATATTAATTTGACTTGTAAGAAAACCCACCCTACACCTTCACGCGACCTCGGAAACTGCGAGAAAGGGTGAGTTTGTCGATGTACTCAATGTTTCCGCCAACGGGCATACCGGATGCAAGACGGGTTATCTCTACAGGAAAATCTTTTAATGTTTTTTGCAGGTATAGGGCTGTCGTGTCGCCTTCAACTGTGGGGTTAAGAGCGAGTATCAGTTCTTTTACATTGCCTTTGCCAAGTCTGCTGATAAGTTTATCTATGGAGAGGTTAGCGGGGCTTATTCCTTCAAGCGGAGCGATTAAACCGCCAAGAACATGGTAAACTCCGGGAAATTCGCGGGCGTCTTCTATTATGCGCATATCCTGCGCGCTTTCTATAACACAGATGAGAGAGTGATCGCGCGAAGTGTCGGCGCAGACTGAGCAAGGATCGGTCTCGGTGAAGCCGCCGCAGACGGTACACCTGCGAATCGCCTGATGCAGACCTGTCAGTTCTTTTGCCAAAGTTCCGGCGAGGACGGGATTGCTGTCAAGAATGTAGTACGCGATTCGCCCTGCGCTTTTTTTCCCGATACCCGGAAGTTTTGAAAATAAAGTTATCAGCCTGTCCAGGGCATTCACATGACCCCCGGAAAACCGGGCAGATTAATTCCGCCTGTCATAGCGCCGACCTCTCCGCTAATCGCCTCTTTCACCTTCGCCATGCCATCGGTAAAAGCTGACATAATCAAATCCTGCAACATTTCCAGATCGCCGCCTTCAACAGCCTGCGGCGCAATGCGTACGGCAAGCACTTCCAGTTTTCCGTTAATGTCAATTTCTACAAGACCTGCGCCGGAAGCTCCTGTCGCGGAAATGCCGCCCAGTTTTTCCTGAAAGCCGCTCATCTGCTCCTGAATCTTTTGAGCGTTCTTTAATAAATCAAATGGATTTACATTCATTCTTTTACTCCATATTATGGAACAACTGTTCCCGGTATCATCGCAAGTACATTTTCTACTTGCGGCGGAATTTCCTTTTCCGATCTGTGTACTGCGTTGTCCCACATCGGGACATCATCATCAGGGGAGGCGGTTTCTCTGGCGGCGACCATGCGATGAAACTCATCTGCGAGGGAGCGTCCACCGGATGACGGGGGCGGGTTTGGCGCACCGTTGTTTACGGGAGCCGCTTGCGCAGGGCGAACTGCCTCGTTACGCGAAACTGTTGCCGCCTGCCCCGGAATACGGTTCTTCCCAAGAATACCGCGAGCGTCATCAACCGCAGATTTAAGTTCCACAGGCGACACCCATTTGCTTAGCCATGTCAATTTTGAAACAGCGGTCTCAAGCTCAAAGCGAGGCGACACGCAATAGCGTATATTACGGTAACATTCAAGTAAAATGTCGAGCGCCTGTTCAAGACGAATTGAATTGTAAGTTTCAAGCGCCTTTGCTGAAAAAAGAGACGGACGGTAGCCTAAAAGTGATTCCCTTGTTATTCCGTTTTTAAGCAGGAGTAAACTGCGGTAATAGCCGGCAAGATCTATTATAAACTGTTCGATCGCCACTCCGCTTTCAAGGATTTCATCCGCAAGCGCGAAAGATTTTGGCGCGTCATTTTCCGCGCAAGCTTCCGCAAGCGCGTTGAGTTGTTCAAGTCCTGTTATGCCCAATTTTTCGCGGATTAAATCACTGCGTATGCTTCCTGCGGAAAAAGAGGCGATTTGGTCAAAGAGGGTGAAGGCGTCCCTCATACTGCCTGTTGATTCTCTGGCTATCCAGAACAACGCGTCATCCTCGGCGTTAATTCCTTTTTCCGCGCAGATTTTTTTTAGTATTCCCTGAATTGTCTCGACAGGTATAAGCCTGAAATTAAACTGCTGACATCTGCTTTTTATCGTTGCCGGAACTTTGTGCAGTTCTGTTGTAGCGAAAATAAAAACAATGTAAGGCGGCGGCTCTTCAATGGTTTTTAGGAGGGCGTTAAATGCCTGATTGGTGAGCATGTGAACTTCGTCTATTATGTAGACTTTGTAACGTCCTGCCTGAGGCGGAAAAAGCACTTCATCAATTATTTGACGCGCTTCATCAACTTTATTGTTGGACGCGCCATCAATTTCGATTACATCCATGCTTGCCCCTTGGCTGATTGCTCTGCAGTTATCGCAGACTCCGCATGGTCCTTCTTCGCCTTTTTCGCTGTTGTTTGCGGTGCAATTAAGCGAGCGAGCTAAAATACGGGCGGCGCTGGTTTTACCGCACCCCCGTGGTCCTGAGAAGAGGTAAGCATGAGCGATATGTCCGTTTTTTAGCGAATTTTGAAGGGTAGAAACGACAAATTCCTGCCCTGCCAGTTCGTCAAATGTTTTTGGTCTGTATTTGGAAGCGGTAACTTCGTACCCTGAAACTGCCATAAGGTTATTTTATAGAAGATTGACAAAAAAAACCAGTATTATCCAGTGCCAAAAATTGGCTTATATTTTGCTGAACAAGTGCCCTGCGCCAGGAGATCCGCGGCGCAGTAGTCATCCGCTTACCGTTGCTTTCTTCCGAACCTGGCGGGGTTGGGCGGCGACAACTCGCACGGTTCCTGACGCAGGACAGTTTATGGTATCTGTAATACGAAAGGTGGTCAATATGTTTAAAAATTGATGTTGGGAGTAGGTTTGTTGTTACGGAACACTAGCCCTTAAACATCTTATTAATTTCTTTCCCGTAGTTTTCCATGATTCGTCTGCGGAGAAGTTCGCCCTTGGCGGCAAGTTCTTTTCCGGGTTCAAAGGGCTTCGGCGAAAGAACAAATTTATTTATTCGCTCATAAGGCTTAAATCCGGTTTTGTAGTTTATACGAGCGGAAATTTCACTGGCGATAAGTTCGATTACTTCCGGCTGTTGCAACAAAAGTTCGTAATCTACAATCGGGATTGAGTTTTCTTCGGCAAAGTCCATAATAGACTGTTGCCACGGAATGACAATCGCCGCGAGGTACTTTTCATCCTGCCCTGCTACCATGCACTGCTGAATGTATGGACTTTCCCTCAGCTTACATTCAATGGGAACCGGCTCTACGTTTTCACCGCCGCTCAAGACAATTGTGTCTTTCGCCCTGCCTGTTATGCGCAATTCATTGTTGTGGGTGAGCATACCTATGTCGCCGGTGTTAAACCAGCCGTCTTCGCTTAAAACGGCGGCGGTTATTTCGGGCTTTTTATAGTAGCCTTTCATCACTTGATCGCCTCTCGCAAAAATAATTCCGTTGCGACCGGGCGGCAGTGATTTGCCGTTAGCGTCTACAATTTTCGCCTCTGTGTTGGGCAGTACCTGCCCGATTGTTCCGCGCCGTGAACGCTTGTACTGCCGTATCGAAAGAAACGGGGAAGTTTCCGTCAAACCGTAAACTTCCTGAAGGCGCATCCCTATCGAATTAAAAAACAAATCTACTCTCGCGGGCAGAGAGCCGCCGCCTGAAAATCCCGCCTTAAAACGTCCGCCAAATTCGCGTGCGATTCTGTTAAAGACGATAAGCTGGGAAAGTCCCCGCAGGGGGAGAGACAGAAGCCAGGGGAAAAAACCAATTGCACAGTCCAGCGGGCGTATACGTCCGTGAAAATTAGGCAGAAGGCAAAAAGTCAAATCCTTAAAATATGTGTGCATCATGGAAAAGGAGACAGCGATATCAAACATCTTCTTTTTAAAGCCGCTTTTGGCTCTGATATTACGGTTAATGCCGTCCATGATCGCTTCCCAAACTCTGGGAACGCTGACCACCCAGTGCGGACGTATCGCCTTAAAGTCCTCCCATAAAATCTGCGCAATCGCTTTTGAATAGGCGACACTGGTGCTGTGATAAAAGATCGCGTACTCAATAGTCCGCTCATACACATGCCAGACAGGAAGCATAGAAAGCCAAATATCGCCGGGCTTCAATTCAAAGAATAAATTAAAATGCGGCAGTTGGCACAAAAAATTTCTGTGACAAAGAACCACGCCCTTTGGCTCGCCTGTAGTGCCGGAAGTGAAAATAATGGTTGCAGTATCCTCGCTGTTACCCTTCTCCATTTCAGCTTCCGCGCCGCCCGGGCTCATATTCTCGCGCTTATGACCAATTGCGATAACGCTGACAAAGTACAGAATATTTACCCCGGCAGAACCAGCCTCCGCTTCGGTTTCACTGTCTACGGGGTCAAAAGAAATTATTGTTTTTAGGACGGGAAGATCCGCTTTGCAGGAGAGAATTTTTTTTACCTGTTTTTGATTTTCCGCAAATACAATTTTGCAGTCTGTAAAACTCAAAATATAGGTAAGTTCCTGAATAGTAATATCACATCCGCGCGGAACATCAACAGCGCCTAGAGAAAGGACAGCGAAATCGGCAAGCATCCATTCCTGACGGTTATCTGAAATCAAACCAACGTGATCACCGCGTTTTACGCCCAACTCCATAAGAGCGGAAGTAACAAAGCGTACTTCTTCATAAAATTGATGATAGGTAATAGAACGGTATTTGCCTTCTTTATCCTTAAAATACTGAATTACGATGTCCGGCGTTTCCTTTGCCCTCGCCCTAAGCATTAAAGGTAATGTCTGTTCCATTGTACTCTCCAGTTTGACAAAATGTGGAATTGTGTCATATTACGATATTCCATATTTTTATGCAAGAGTTTAAATTATGTTGAAAAAAGGGTGTTATAAGCCGCCAAAAGGCAATTTCTTACTATATTCTTACATAATTACCCTTGTTACTCATTGCCGCCTCGTTGGTTTTTTATTATTATTGATGATATAATGTAATATATATGTACATTATTAATATACTTAGGAGGAAAATATGAAAAAATCCCGTAAAATCCTGATAATAAGCGTAATATTGCTAATATTCGCCTCAGGACCGGTTTTTTCAGACACACTTGAAGATTTACAGTCGAGCGTAAACAGTTTTTCAGAGAATATGGCAAAAGCGCTACCATTTCATTCCACACTGGGATTGAACTGGTCTGACGCATATATAGGGAAGTTTACCGAGTTACCACCCCATTTTGGGATTGGTTTTTCAACAGGAACCACCTTTATGAATATTGGCTCAATCAACCAATTAACAGATATGTTCGATTTTGACCTGCCAATAAATGATCTGCCGGTAGGCTTCCCGCTTTCGGCATGGGCTTTAGAAGCCAGAATTGGGGGCTTTTTTCTTCCCTTTGATATTGGCTTAAAATTCGGCTATATGGACGTAGGCACGGATAATGTACTGTTTCTCGACAAACTTAAAATGCACCTTGATTATATGCTCTTAGGTGCGGATATCCGTTACGCACTTATAACCGGAAAAACGCTTCCGCTGAAACTTTCTGTCGGTTTAGGTTTCAATTATCTGAAAGGAGGAGTTTCCGCTCCTATTCCCGCAGGACAATCATTCGATTTTAATGACGGGGGAACAAATTACACACTTAAAATAGATGACCCAAGATTGGGGCTTCTTTGGGAAACCAGTTGTCTGGAATTTAAAATCCATGCTTCTTTCCCCCTTGTGGTTATTACTCCTTATGCCGGCGTGGGCGTAAGCTATGCATGGTCAAAAACCGGATATAAAATAGACGCGGATGTTACGGCTGAAAACGGCGGCACTCCTGTTTCTCTTGACTCTGTTCTCACTGCTTTAAGGTCTTTCGGTATTACCAACGTCAATGAGAACGGTTTTTCTCAAATGCTTGAGGTTGAAGGGCTTAATGTACGCGCTTTTGGCGGCTTTTCTGTCAATATGACAGTCATCAAATTAGACATAACAGGTATGTACAATTTCCTTGATTCCAGTTGGGGATTTAGTATGGGAGCAAGGCTTCAAATTTAAGATAAGAAAACTTCTAAAAACTTCACCTCAAATAACAACTGTATTCCGGTGTTTAAAACGCCGGGATGCTTTTTTATCATTATAAAAGAAAAACCCCCCGGGAAAAGGAGGTGAGGAAACCCGGGAGGCCGCTGATATACGCCAGCTGTTGCACGAGGTGCCTGATTTACAGATGAGATGTAGAGAATATAACTGCTGAATCCATTCATCTAAAACGTATCATCAGTCAATACTAAACATAATAATTTCTGGACTCGGAGTCAAGGAATTTCTTGCCTATTGTACTTATTTATGACATACTGTAACTATGAATAAAGTCTTAAAAACCTTTCATTCCGGCAGAGCCGTCTTTTTCTTGATGGTCTTTATCAGCATTATTGTCGCAGGGGCTGTTTTAAAAATAGCCGCGTCTGTAATCCTTCCCTTTACAATCGCCGCTCTTTTGGCTTTTGTATTGTTTCCGTTGACAAAAGTTCTGGATAAAATTAAATGCCCACGATTTATATCGATATTGCTGGTAGTTGTAATAATAGTTACAGGAATGTGCCTTTTTGGGACGGTGCTTTTTACATCTGGGAAAATGGTCGTTGCTAAACAAGAGCAATACGAGGATCGCTTTAAGGAAGTATACACATGGGCGGCTAAATTATTTGATCTTCCAAATGATGAAGCGCTGACTACATGGGAAAATCTCTGGGATCAAGAGGCAATACGCAAATGGATACGTGATTCTACTATTTCTGTTTCCAATAATGTTTTGAAATTTATAACTTCTGCGATTTTAGCTATTTTCTTCGTGGTGTTTCTGCTGGTTGAGACGGGCTACTTCAGGGAAAAGCTGGAGATAGCGTTCGAAAACCGCAGAGAGCGTATAGAACGCATGGGAAACGATATAATATCACAGATTACAAAATATCTTGCGGCTAAATTTCTTATATCTCTTGTAAACGGCGTTATTTTTGCGGTAATTTTTTCTTTTATCGGACTGGAATTTGCGATTGTTTGGGGCGTTATTCAATTTATGTTAAACTTCATCCCAACACTTGGAAGCATTGTAGCAGGAACCGCTATGTCTGTTTTCGCGCTTGTTCAGTTCTGGCCTAACCCGGGACCGGTAATTCTTGTAGTTGTAATTGTTCTCGCCGTAAATATGATTCTTGGAAATATTATTGATCCAAAAATTATCGGCGATAATGTGGGGATTTCTCCGTTGATGATAATAATTTCATTAACAATTTGGGGCTGGATATGGGGTTTCGCCGGCATGGTTCTTGCCGTTCCCATGACCGTTATCATCAAGATCGTATGCGAAAATATCCCGATTATGGAGCCTGTTTCAATATTGATTGGATCACGAAAGGCGGTACAGGCTAAAAAAGCGGAGCTTGAGAAGACCGAAACGTAATGTCCGTTCCATGTTACCCCGATTTTGCCCCTTTAGACCTCAATTTAAAGGATGATTTACATCCTCGTCTTTCTCTGACAGCGGACGGCGTATCGGAGTTTTCGTTCGCAGGGCTTTATCTTTTTAGAAGCAAGTACAATTATCGTATCTCGCGTAACGGCAAAGACGGCGGTTTTATCATTTCAGGCGAACAAGACGGTAAAACTTTTTTTATGACCCCATGTTCCGCCCCGGAATGGGAAACGCTTGAATCGCTGTTTGCATCTCATGATTACTGGAAAAATATTTCAGAAACTGTTTTATCTCCTGTCCGTGAAGAGCTTGAAAAGTACGGTATTGTTTTTGAGGAAGACAAAAACAATTTTGACTATCTTTATAACCGCAGTGATTTAGCGGAACTTGCCGGAAAGAAATTTCACAAAAAGAAAAACCATGTTAATCATTTTTTAAATACATATCCTGATCATGAACAGCGTCAAATGACCTCGGCTCTTATTCCTGCGGCGATTGAAGTTTTGGATCAATGGCGGCAGAACGCGTTATCAAAGAGTGACGGAGATGACGCAGACTATAAATCCGCAAAAGAAGCGTTAGACTTGTTTGACTCGCTTGCGTTGAGGGGTTCTCTTTTCTTTGTCGCCGGAAAACCTGCCGCATGGTGTTTGGGGGAGAGCGTTGCCAGGGGGAAAATCTTCGTCATTCATTTTGAAAAAGCTATTGAAGAATACAGAGGCATTTATCAATTTGTGAATCAGGCATTTGCAGAATCTCTGCCAAGATTTTTCACGCTAATCAACCGCGAACAAGACTTGGGGAACGAAGGCTTGCGGCAGGCAAAGATGACTTACCGTCCCTGCGGTTTTGTGCAAAAATACAGAGGGGTAAAATCACAATGACGTACTTAACAGGCTTTCACGCAATTGAAGAGCGAATCAAATCAGGCGCTCCCTGCGGTCCCCTGCTTGTCGCAAAAGCCGGTCCTCGCGCGAAGGAAATTGTTACGCTCGCGGTCAACAATAAAATACGTCTTGAACGCACGGGTACTTTCGACCTTGACGGTATCGCGCCCGACAACCGCGGCATCGCTCTTCAAGTTGAAGACGACGGCGGAAGCAACAGCGTCAGCCTTGAAAATTTCATAGCCACCCTTGAAGACCGCAGAGACGCGCTTGTCCTCATTCTTGATGAAATCACCGACCCGCACAACTACGGCGCGATCCTGCGCTGTTGCGACCAGTTCGGGGTTGACTTGGTTCTTGGACGCAACCGCCGTAGCGCGAAACACGCCGAAGTCATTTCCAAAACTTCATCGGGAGCCGTTTCATGGGTCGCGCAAGCGGAGACCCCAAATCTTGTCCGCGCGATGGAAGACCTTAAAACTGCCGGTTTTTGGATTTACGGAGCCGACATGGAAGGCGACCCCATCTACAAAAAAGATTTAAGCGGCAGGATAGCGTTTGTTCTTGGCAGTGAAGGCGGCGGCATTTCGCGCTTACTGCGCGAGAAATGCGACGGCATGGTAGGAATACCGTCGCAAGGCAGAATTGATTCGCTCAATGTGTCGGTTGCCGCCGGAGTGCTGTTGTACGAGGTGCGGCGGCAGAGGGGATGACGAAGAGCGCTTGGGTTGACACAAACCCATCAATTCCTTATAGTTAAGAAACTTCCGGGGGTGTAGCTCAGTTGGCTAGAGCGTTTGAATGGCATTCAAGAGGTCAGGGGTTCAATTCCCCTCACCTCCAGGAAATCTTTTACTGAAGAAATTATCAATAACAATGACTTTTTAGAAACTCAAGAAAGTTTTAGAGGTGAGGGGAATTGAACCGAAACGCTCCTGTATTTAATGCCAAGGCGTAGCCTTGTGAGAAAAAATCCGGCGCATGGATGACGTTAGCCGCCGAATGGCGGCGTTTAAATATTTCCTTTCGGCAAACGACCGTTAGGTCGTACGCGCCGGGGAGCGTGTAGGCGGCTCGGAAGGAGCAAACAGGATGACGCCACACCGCCGTATGGCGGTGCAGTAAATCCTTCTTCTCGGCAAACGACCCGAAGGGGCGTATGTTTTGCGACTGGAGAGCAATTCCCCTCACCTCCAGGAAATTTTTTAATTTAACGAATTAATTTGCTCACAACAACGAAATCTCAAGAACTCAATTAAGCCACAGAGGTGAGGGGAATTGAAACTTTTTTGTGCGCCAAAGAAACAATTTTAGGGTTGAATTTTCTTAAAATTTTGCCATTTTTTTGCCTTGCATTTTCTCAAAAACCGTGCTGTTTTTGGGTAGGAATTTCTTAAAAATTAGCCTATTTTTGCCTTGCATTTTATCAGAAATTATGCTATTTTTGGGTAGGAAAATATGAGAAATCAATATTTTAAACGAAATGTCGATGAAATTCTCTTCGCTTGGAGCCGGGAAAAGCCCCCTGACAGGAAGCCGTTACTCTTGCGCGGGGCAAGACAGGTAGGGAAATCTTCGGCTCTAAGACAATTAGGGAAACATTTCAAATATTTTGTCGAGATAAACTTCGATGAAAACAAAGATGTAAGAAGTTTTTTCGAATCGTCCCTTTCTCCTCAGGAAATTTGCCAACAACTTGCCATCTATTACCATACGCCGATAATTCCCGGAGAGACTCTGCTTTTCTTTGACGAGATTCAAAGTTGTCAGGCGGCTTTGGCAAAACTTCGGTATTTTTATGAGAAGTATGCCGGGCTTCATGTGGTAGCCGCCGGTTCCCTTCTTGAATTCGCCTTGGAAGAAATCCCTTCTTTCGGTATTGGTCGTATTCGATCCCTTTTTATTTACCCATTTGGATTCGATGAATTTTTAAACGCTCTGAATGAAGATGCGTTATGCGAAGCTATTAAAACAGCGTCCCCCGATAGACCGCTTGCCGAGCCTATTCATCAGCAACTTTTAGGCAGACTGAAAATTTTTTTGATTTGCGGCGGAATGCCGGAAGCGGTTTCTAAATATGTTCGCAAACGGGATTTGCTTAACGGCGAACTTGTTTTGAACGATCTTATAACCGTACTTAAAACAGATTTCGCTAAATACCGTAAACGCACGCCGCTTCTGCTTCTGAATGAAGTGTTTGAATCTGTTATGCGCCAAGCCGAAGGTAAGTTTGTCTACGAACGCGCCGCTCCCGGAACTCCAAGTGCGGCTGTAAAACAAGCGCTTGAACTTCTCATCATGGCGGGGCTGGTTCATCCGGTTACTCATACCGCCGCCAACGGCATTCCCCTTGGCGCTGAAAAAAAGTTGAAATACCGCCGAATGATTCCCTGCGATACCGGTCTCTTTCTACACACCCTTGGTCTCCGTTCTGAAATACTGCCCGCTGATGATTTTTCCGCTGTTAATCGCGGCGCTTTGGCAGAAATTTTTACAGGGCTGGAATTGTTAAAATCTTCTTCCTGTTATACACCGAGAGAATTATTCTGCTGGCAGAGAGCGGCTGGCTCCGATTCCGCACATGGCAACGCTCAAGTTGATTTTATTGTTCAGAAAGGCAGTCGCATTATTCCCATTGAAGTTAAATCGGGAACACAGGGCAGTATGCAAAGCCTACGGCTATTCATGAAAGAAAAGCATATTAAAAGGGGTGTGCGGACATCACTTGAAAACTTCAGGCGCCATGGGGATATTGATGTTTATCCGCTGTATGCGATTGGGAATTTGGTGAGGGATGGATAGTTTCTTCTTGAATAGGGTAATAACTTAAGATATACTTAAACTGATATACACAAGAAAATATGGGAAATTATAGAGATTGACAAATGAAATATCAAACAATAGTTGATAATATTGCCAAGATACAGAAAATTTGCACTGTTTCATTATCGAAATGGCTTGAGTGGTGCCTGTCAAAAGTTTTTAACGAACAATGGTGGAGTAAAGGTGTTGTTTCACGATTATCTGACAAACAAAAACAGCGTATAAACATAAATAATGAAACAGAAATATCTAAAATAGACTTAATTACGCTATTACGCATATTGACAAGTAATCGAAACGATCTTCTCAGACTGGGGTTTTTACAAGTCAAAGATAGAACAACAATTGAAAAGATGTTTGTTGTAAAAAACCGCTGGGCACATTTGTCATCAAATATATTTACCCTTGATACAATTTTAGAAGACTTACAAACTTCAATTGATTTCCTTGTTATTTTTAGTATCGGCAAAGAATCGTTACAGAAAGAAGTTGAGAGTTTAGTACATACCCTTAAAGTTGAAGGAATAACCGATGTTCCCGCCATGGTTCAAACATTTTCAACCATTGGTCAAAGTTCTAACCTTCACGAAACAGGGAGTGATATTAAACAGGGTGATATTATTTATCTGAAAGCAAATCCAACAGCTAAGGGCATGGTTAGGAAAATCAGTACTGTTGGCATAACAAAAAAATATGATGTATTTATTGATGGCGGGATAAAGTCTTTCTATGAAGGACAAATCGAACTTGAAAATATTGACACAGCCGCAAAAACAGTATCAATTGCGGAATTGCTTCGTTCATTGACAGCCTTTCAAATAAACAAGCCGTCTTTTGACAGCTTATATTCCCTCAACGCCGCCAAAGTTGACTTTGTACCCTATCAATTCCGACCCGCATTGAAGCTGATTAAATCAGATGTCCCGCGCTTGTTAATTGCTGACAGCGTCGGTGTCGGTAAAACTATAGAAGCGGGACTCATTCTTAAAGAACTCCATGCCCGTTCTGCGCTGAATAATGTACTTATAATCTGCCCCAAGCCGCTTGTAGCTGAACGCAAGTGGGAAATGGAAATGAAAGATAAATTCGACGAAGAATTTTCCCCTGTTGATGGCGGCAGGTTACGAAATATTCTAAAAGATTGTGATCGTAACGGAGAATGGCCAAACCGATATGGGAAGGCAATAATACCATATTCAATATTGATGAATGAAGAAGTAATAAACGGCAACCATCCGAGAATACCTGGCTTAAAAGATATTGACCCTCCGCCCCACTTTGATCTTGTAATAGTTGATGAGGCGCATCATATCCGAAACAGTTATACAAATGTCCATAAAGCGGTGCGATACTTTTGTGAGAATGCTGATGCGGTTGTTTTTCTGACGGCAACGCCTTTACAGCTTGGAAGTAACGATTTATTTACCCTGCTTAACGTACTCTTCCCTGACAGGGTAATTGACAAGACGACATTTGATGCTATGACAGCCCCAAACTCTTTTATCCACAAGGCTGTCCGTGATCTGCGGCTTGGTGACGGTTATGAGGGTGAAGTTATCGAATTGTTAAAATCCGTAGCCGAAACGGAATGGGGAAAAAAAGTGATTGTACCCAATCCGTTGTACATGCAGATTATTAACAGGATAGAAAAAGGCAGATTTTCCCGAACGGATCGTGTAAGGTTAATTGACGAAACAGAAAGCCTTAACAGCTTGTCCAATATGATAAACCGTACCCGTCGTATAGATATTGCTGATAGTTTCTGTATCCGGGACGCTCATACTTTGCGATCGCGTTTTACTGCCTACCAACAGGAAATACACGATACTCTAATTGACTTTGAAACACAGGTGCTTACGATTTTACACGGTGGCAGGAACATAAAATTTATGATGAGTACGTTGCGGCATCAGGCGGCAAGCTGCATTTTCGGGCTTGCACCATCTATTGAAACGCTGACAAACAAAGGTGTTGCCGCAATAACCGATAACTATGATTTAGATGGAGATATTGTCCTTTCAGAAAGTGAAGCGAATACAATTGTTGAAATGGCGATAAATTTGATCGAGCTTTCGAAAAATTTACCGGAGGAAGATAGTAAATTTGATAAACTGTTGGAGATCATTAACGAAAAGCAAAAACTGGATAACAATAAGATAATTCTGTTCACATCATTCAGGCATACGCAGAGTTATTTAGAACGGAGAATCAAGCAAAAAACCGGTCTGCGAGTTGCGGTTGTGAATGGAGATGTTAAAGATGATACCCGCTATAATATTCGTGAACGATTCGCACAACCCAGAAATGAAGAAGTTGCAATAGATATTTTACTTTTTACTGAAGTAGGTTCCGAAGGTTTGGATTACCAATTTTGCGACACAATAGTAAACTATGATTTACCGTGGAATCCAATGCGTATTGAACAGCGAATAGGTCGTATTGACAGGCGCGGCCAAAAAAACGAGAAAGTCCATATTTACAACTGTATTACCGAAGGAACACTTGATGCCGATATATACGATCGTTGTCTTGACCGTATAGGAATTTTTGAGCAGAACATAGGTGATTGTGCTGAAATCTTGGGTGAACTGGCTGACGGAATTGAGAAAATTGTTTTTGACAACAGCCTAACTGCGGAACAACGTGCGGAAAAATTAGAAAAACTTGCGGAAAATGAAGTTCGTAACATAAGAGAAACACAAAAGTTAGAGAACGAATCAAAAGAATTTTTCGGGATAGATATTTCCGATTTTACAGCATCGCTGGACAGAGCGGATAACCAATGGTTTTCCGCTAATTCTATCAGACATCTTGTTGAAGGTTATTTTGAAAATCGTCTTAACGACGGCAAAAAACATCTTGAAGGCAGGCTTCTCCGACTTTCTGCAGAGGCAAAACTGCCGATAAAAGAAGATAATACCGCCCTTGGCTTCAAAGAAAAAATATGGAGCGGGTTTTTACGAAGTCCGGAACAGTCGTGCAGAATTACATTCGAACAAGATGAAGCTCGGAATGACCCCAAAGCAATATTCATAAATCCGACCCATCCATTGGCACGACAGGCTGCAAAGTTCTATGCCAATAGCGGCGAAATGCAAATCGCGTTATCGATCAGCAGTATTGATATTCCTGTAGGGATATACCCGTTTTCGTTATATTCATGGGAATACACCGGAGAGCGCCCTTATGTAAGGCTTGAACCTATATGTGAAAATGAATTGATTAGAAGTGAATTTCATGATATAATCAGGTCGGCAATACAAGTTCAATTAGATGCAGACAATTATGCCGAAGCGTGGGGTGCGCTTGAGAACAAACACCTTAGGCTGTGGGAAACAGCTAACGCAAAATATCGTGAAGACGCTCAAAACCTATGCAATTACAAAATTGAGAGCCTTACACAAAGCTACCATCAACGAATTAGAATCGCTGAAACAAGGGGTATTGAGAGTATCCGCGACGGTGAGGTTGCAAACCTTACCGCTGATTTTGAAGCAAAAACGGCGCGATTAAAAGATATAGCCGAAAAAGCCGATATTCATTTTTCTTTGCTTGTAAAGGGTGTGTTTATTATAAAGGGGGAACAAGATGTCAGATGTCAATGATCTC
This sequence comes from Treponema sp., assembly GCA_031254315.1. GTDB lineage: Bacteria > Spirochaetota > Spirochaetia > Treponematales > Breznakiellaceae > WQXQ01. The sequence goes on along the minus strand of JAIRUQ010000071.1, from coordinate 27,732 downwards.
AATGCCGATCTTAATGAACGTGAGGATTTGATTCGTGCAACCAAAACAATAATTCAGTTATATACGGACAAAGCGCACTTTATATATGAACTGCTTCAAAATGCCGAAGATTGTAAAGCGACCAAGGTCAGTTTTACCATGTTTCCGGACAGACTTGAAGTGCTTCATAACGGCGAACCGTTCACACAAGCCAATCTGACAAGTATAAGAAGCGTTGCCTTGACAACTAAAATTGAAGAAGTTAATGCAATTGGCAAATTCGGGGTCGGCTTTAAATCAGTATTTGGCATTTGCAAGACAGTTTTCCTGATTTGTGAGCCGAGCCATTACAAAGAACAAAAAAAAGAGTACTTACCGGGTTTTGCGTACAAAATTGAAGACTTTCGCTATTTAAGTCCACTGGGAAAAAGCGAGGACGACATTAACCTTCCTGATGAATATACGACAAAATACATCTTTCCTCTTTGCGTCAGCGAAGATTTTTCTGGCTATAAAACAATTGAAGCCCTTCACGAAAACCTTAGTAAAAGGTTAAGAAAATTAGGGACTTCGGTTTTACTGTTTATGAGAAATATTGAGGAAATATCGTATTCTGTAACTGAAATCTCTGGAGAATTGAATTGTAACGGTACTTATTTATTGGAAAAGAAAAAAATTGGCGAAAATTGTTTTAGAATTACAGGAATTGGTGAAAACGATATTGATGATGTAAGTTACCTGATGTATTCCAGACCTACCTGTTACAAAAAAGACATAAATATTGCTTTTGCCTGTGAATGGGGCAAGGACGGTGTACCTGTTTTTTCTTTTGCCCCCGAAAAAAATATTTGCGTTTATTTTCCAACGGATACAGCGAGTAATGTCAATTTTGTTGTACAAGCCCCTTATGGAACAACTCCCAATCGCGGTGGCATACCTGGTACGGAAGAAAACTTTTACTTAAGCGATGAACTAGCCGCTCTATTGCATGATGCAATTCTTGACATTCGTGACCGAAAATGGCTTACACTGAAATTTCTCAATTTTCTTCCCCTTGATAATAATAAAAATTATGGCTTTCTTCAAAGTTTACACAAAAAAGTGATAACATTAATAAATGAAGAACGCCTTTTACTCACCATTAACGAAGATGATTATGTCACTCGGGAAAATGCCCATATCGTTCGTGGAGAAAAAATAGCAGATTTGTTCAGTGACGAAAAACTATGTTCTTTGGTGGGAAATCAAAAAGCCAAATGGTTACCAACCTATTTTACTGCAACTGCTCCAGATCTTGCTGAATTACATAATGTACTGACAAAACAATTTTTAGTGAAAGAAACAGGTGCAGATGAACTTCCTGCACTTTTACGCAATAATACAAATTTTCTGAAGCAGATCGATAATAAATGGCTTGTTTCATTTTATGAATATCTCTTGAAAGAACAAAGGGGCAAGTTGGGTAAAGGACAAGAATTTTCGACTGTACCGATGATTAAGACCAAATCAGATGAATTTGTGGAATCCTATACCTATGATAGAAGCAAGCGGACGTATACGCAAAAAGTGTTTGTATACCCAAAAAACGCAAGTAAAGCTATTAGAGATTTTAATTTTGTTGATGAATTTATTGTCAGAGAATGTCAAGAGTTTCTGGACGCAATGAACATTGTCGAACCTGAAGGATATGATTATCTCATAGGGGAATTAACAAGTAGGTCTAATGACGAGAAGATTAGCGAAAAAGAAGAAATATCGCAACTAAAGCGTGCGATAAAATTTCTGAAAGAAGAAAGTCATGCAAATGCTGTTGATGAATTTAGAAATAAAATATTTTTAAGATATTTCACAACAGATGATGATAAAGTATATCTGGGTACTTGTTCTTCAGGACAACTCTATTGCGGTATTGATTCAGTATTAGATATTTCAATAATGGAATACTTCTCTGGAGTATCATGCAATATTGGCATTCTTGATGAAGAATTCTATGTTAACAATGGCATTACAAAAATAGATTTGCAAGTGTTAAGCAAATTGGGTGTAAAGAACACAGTAGTAAATTTTGGTAAAGATAATTGGTATGAAGGTAACGCATCATGTACAAACAACGGTAGTTTTAAAAAATGGCTTAACTTCGATTATATTTATGATGTTTTGAGCCGTATAACTAATGGGGAAAAATCAAAATCCGCATTGTTATTTAGAATGCTGAAAAAAGTGGAAAACAATTTGAAAGGCGTTTATCTTCGTGGGGTAAGCAGACAAGACCGTATTCCCGATGAAAGCGATTTACTAAAGATAATCAAATTACAAAAATGGTTATATAGTAGTAATGGAAATTTTGTGAAAGCCAGTTATATAACCCGAAAAGAACTTGATGCGACTTTGTACGGTGAAATCGACAGATATTCGAAAATATATAAAATTCTTGGTTTCAAAGAAGACCCAACCGATGATATTATTGATAAACTAAGCAATTTATCAGAAGAACAAATGCGAAAAATACTTGAATATTTGGCACCGAGAGTTGAGGAATATGACCCAACGGCTGCTAACAATGATGAATGGCCAACAGAAGATATCCCTGTGGATATCAATAGATTCACTGAAAGTACTATTAAGACGTTCTGTGATGCCAAATATGTAGAATTTGCAGATGTAACCAGAAGCGTAAGAATAAGCGGCGGCGGCGATAGAGAGAATACCGAGTATCGCTATGGTGGATTTTGTCAAAAATGTCATAATGTCAAAGGACATTGGGAAATAGCTGAAATGTTCCTTTATCTTAATCCCCGAAAGGAATTAGAGCAGATGTATTTATCGCTTTGTCCGAATTGCGCGGCTGAATATCGGCAATTAAGGAACAATCCGGCAATAATGTCGACTTTTAAACAAGCGCTGATAAATTCCCACTATGGTGATAGCGAAGTGAAATTGACTGATAATATAGACATATATTTTACACAAAAACACCTCGCCGAAATAAAAATCATTCTCGAAAAAATGGAGGAAAATAATGACACAGCATCTATCAATACGAGTACCTTGGCATGATAATAATTGGAATGGTTCAGTATGCAATAAACCCGATAGAAATCAGTCCTGTCGGGTGCTGAAGAATATAGCCAAAGAGAAAGATGATTTAGCAGAACGGGACTGTGCGGGATGTATAGTCGAGTCGGATAGTGAATTTATACCCCCGTGTATAACAGAATCGGGTATGTTTATGTCCGATCACGAAGTTTGTGTTACCCGTTCGCACCCATATAATTATGACAAACATTTCGATCATATTAGTAAGACGGATTTACATATTAAAGCATATTCTTTTGTTGGGACACCATACAAGTGGACACTAAAGGACGATTCTGACGATTCCCCCAATGATCGCTATTTCACTCAGTACAAACCGAATTTGGAAATTGATGTCGGAAGCGGTAACTGGATATCCAACGGTATAAATCAAAAACATATATTCGAATATTTTTACCGAGATATAATCTTAAACAAATCCCTTGTTGTCGCGTATGCAAAAGCTGTTCCATTTATTGAGAGCCCTGGGAGGATAATAACAGGAATAGGTTTCATAAGTTCTATCGGAAAATTGCAGGAGTACAATGGCTCCGAATCATATGACGGTACAGAAAAAATGAGAGCATTTTTATGGGAGCGGCAGATAGGCCATACAATACGTACTGATAGAAACAACGGATTTCTATTTCCGTTTAAAGAGATTCAAGCATATTTGAGGGATCATCCGGATCAAGATCCTGAAGATTTGATTGTTATCGCACCGGAAGAATATTATAACGAATTTTCTTATGCGACAGAACACATTTCAAGTGATGCCCTTATTCTCACTTTGAACAGTATTATTCAAGTATTGCGTAAATACAAAGAAATAAAACTCAGTTTTGGTAAGGGAAAAAGTTGGGATGATTGCATCTCTTGGTGTAAAAAACAGTTAAAGGCGGCTTGGGAAGACAGAGGGGTGTACCCGGGATTAGGTGCTGTTTTATCAGCATTAGGTGTTCCATATGGATTTGATGTAGCGAATGCGTTAAGAACTGCCTACAAAGATACGGAACTTTGGGAGAATTTAATTGTCGGGATAAAGAATATTCATACAATTTTCCCGATCGAAATGAAAAAAATTGCTTTAGAAATCACGGGAACGATAATCGAAGACTTGGATTATGAAATTAACGAAAAGAAGGAATTTTTAAAACTTTTATCCCGCATCTCGTTAACTACGGAGCAAGCGGCATTGCTATTGGATGATACTTTACGCACAAACAAAATGCTAAAGTATGCAAATCAGCTAACGGATATACATAAGAAAGACTACTCTACTGATATTGTGGACAATCCGTATATCTTGTACGAAAAGACATATATGCTGGAACAGCGGTATCAGATTGGCATAGGGAAAATAGATATTTCTATTTTTCCGCCTGAATATGTTTTGGAGCAAATACCTGAAAGCGACAAAGCAAATCAAGTACATGACCCTGATGACAAACGGAGATTGCGTGCAATTATTTTGTCTGTTCTTGAACGTGAAGCAAAACATGGTAGCAGTTTGATGTTAATAAATGATGTAGTAGAAGCTGTCTGTAAATTCCGTTCTGATGTTCAAGAAATCGAAACAAGTATTCGCCTTGTAACTATAAAGCGGTTAAAAGACGAATTCAAAGATGTGTTTATTCAATTTGAGGTATCAACAATATCTGAAGATAATGTTGAAAGTACCGAGACAGCCCTAAAACTCAAACGAATTGATAAAATTGATGATGTAATTCACCAATTCATAGACAGACGTTTGGAAAAATCAAACGAAGTTGATGATAATTGGGAGGAGCATCTCAAGAAAGCCCTTAGTTCGGAAAAGCCTTCTGATGATGAACGTGAAAACGCCGCCCGTGATGAAAAAATCAAGGCAATAAGGAAGATGGCGCAGGCGCAAGTATCCGTCTTGACAGGCGGAGCGGGTACAGGCAAGACAACTACGCTTGTTGCGTTGTGTATGAATGAGGCAATCCAACGCGGCCGTATCCTTGTGTTAGCGCCGACAGGAAAGGCAAGGGTTGTTTTGAGTACAAAGTTGAATGAACAGGACATAAAACATAAACCGCAGACACTCTTCCAATATTTAAAAGAAACGGATCACTGCGATGCCCATACATGGTCATATTATCTTTCTGGAAAGAAAGATAATAAAATTCCCGATACCATAATCATAGACGAGTGTTCCATGCTTACTGAGGAAATGTTAGGAGCTTTAGTGGAAGCGGTATCCGACGCTAAACGTGTAATTTTTGTCGGAGACCCGAATCAGTTACCTCCAATAGGTACAGGGAAGCCGTTTTACGAACTGGTACAAAAATTGTGTGAAAAAAAAGGGCAATTACATTATGCCAATTTACTTATAACTAACAGGCAAAAAAAGAATGATTCAAGTAAGCAGAGGCTTGATGTTGAATTAAGCAAGCTTTTCACAGAGGATTGGGCAGCACAGGTAAGTGATGATATATTTGAGCAGATTGAGAGAGATTCCGAGAATGTAGAATTCATGAAGTGTGAAGACATTTCAACTTTGCCGCAAATAATTTTTAATATTCTCGAAAAAGAAGAAGAAATCAATGACATAGAAAGCTTTGATTTATCGCTTGGCGGTATTGTCAATGATGATGGATGGATTAGCTTTGAAAATGCAAAAGCTGTTGAAGACTGGCAAATCCTTACGCCGTACAAAAATAATGAAACGACAGGTTCGCGTACCTTAAATAAACAAATACAATTAAAGTATCGTCCTAAAGATTATTATAAGGGTAAACATAAGCGCCGCTCAACAAAACATCCGCTGGGAATAGACGCTATAGCTTATGGTGAGAAAGTTATTAACGTAAAAAATCAGGAAAAACATGATGGTTATCTTGCAAACGGAGAAATAGGATTAGTTTGCGGAATATATGATAAAAGTCATATGGTCATTTTTTCTTCCCAAAATGAAAAGAAATATTACTATAAAAGCGGCATTACAGAGAGTGATTTAGCCCCTGAACTCGCTTATGCTTTAACAACGCACAAGGCGCAGGGGTCGGGTTTCAAGATGACAATATTTGTTCTCGTTGAACCTGAGCGCGGAATAGATCCGTTTGTCGTACGAGAATTGCTTTATACCGCATTTACCCGTCAAAGCGAAAAAATATATATTGTTTACAATAAACAGCCGACCGAATTAAAGAAATATGCCGATCCGGAGTATTCCGATCTTGCCCACAGAAAAACAAACCTATTTATAGAACCAGTTTTTAAAGAATTGAAATCAGGTTGGTATGACAGCAAACTCATCCACATAACGCTTGCAGGAGAACGGGTACGCTCCAAATCGGAAGTAATTGTTGCAGACGCACTATACCGGGAGAAGGTGACTTATGCCTATGAAAGGCTACTAGTGTTTCAAAACGGTGAAAAAATTCTTCCCGATTTCACGATAAAGAAACCCAATAGAGAAACAATATATTGGGAACACCTCGGGATGTTAGGGGATTATGGATACCGCAAGGACTGGGAGCGTAAAAAACAAATATATGCGGAAAATGGAATAACGATTGAAAACGGATTATTGAAAATTTCCCAAGATGAATTATCCGGCGCAATTAACTCGCAAAAAATTCAGTCTATAATAGAAACAATATAATATACAAATGACAATTCTGCTTATAATGGGCACATAAAATATTCATGTAAAACACACAATATCACATGGTATGAACATAAGACTTGATCTATCTTAGGTAGTATAGGAATTATCAGACACTTGTCATATTTTTTTATATCTTAAAAACCTATGTATTTTTCAAATATCTAAAGCATCGTTCTTTCTTTGGTTAATTCTTTATTATGAAAAGAATTAACCAAATTTCCAAACTATTTTTGATACACTGTAATCCACCTAAAAACATACAATTGTGAAGAATGGCATCTAAATACTCACTCTCCCTCCTCTTTCCTCCTAACGCTCAAAATAACAGACACGCCGATACAAGTGATGAACCCCAGCACGCCGCCGAAAATGAAAGGCGCTGAAGGTCCAAGCCACGACCATAAAAACCCCGCGATAACTGAAGCAGGCAGGAGTCCTATCCCTACAATGGCGGCGTGAAGACCCAACGCTCCGGCTTTGTGCTCCGGCGGCACTAGATCAACAATCAGCGCGCGTTCAACGCCGGTGGTAAGAGCGGTGTAAAATCCGTAAATAACAAATAACGCGATAAATGCCGCACTGCTTGTAAGTAAGCCAATCCCAAGATACACAAGACCGTACAGAAAATATCCGGCGCATAGGATTTTCTTCCTGCCGATTTTGTCAGATAAAATTCCGGCTGGGTAGGAAAGAAGGGAGCCTGTCATGTTAAATAAAAAGTAAAGAAGTATCGCGTTTTGCGCTGAGAAACCTGCATCGTAGGCGCGTAACAAAATAAAAGCGTTAGATGAATTGCCAAGCGTGAATAAAAAAATGAAAACCATAAATAATTTCAGTCTTGTATCAAGATTTTTCCAGTTAAATTCAATTTTCTTTTTGACGACTTCCTGCTTTTTCTCTTTGATAAAAAATAAAAAGACAAGCCCTATAAACGCAGGAATGAGGGAATAGAGAAAAATAGTTTTGTATTGATTGTCGCTGTTTACCGTGCTTGCGAGAATTAGCCACGCAAGAAAAATGCCGATGGCTGTTCCAAGCAAATCCATTCCCTTGTGAAGACCATAAGCCTTGCCCAGCTTCGATTTTTCGGCGGACTCCGCAATTATCGCGTCTCTGGGAGCGGTGCGTATGCCCTTGCCAAAACGGTCAATAATTCTGGCGATTAAAACGCCTGTCCATGTGCTTGCGAATAAAATGATAATTTTATTTATCGTGGACGAAGCATAACCAAAAATGGCGAGGTGTTTTTTATTTCCGTATTTATCTGCGGCAATTCCAGAAAAAAGTTTAACAATGCTGGCAAGACTTTCGGCAATTCCTTCAATTATCCCGATAATCGCCGGTCCCGCGCCCATCACTGCCGAAAGATACAGCGGCAGAATGGGGTACACCATCTGAGTGCTTATGTCGGTAAAGAGGCTGACCAGCCCCAAAAGAATTATATTTGACATTTTCCCGCCTTTTTGATATTTTAAGATTACAACAAAATAACTAATTATTCTATAAGGAGCCAACATGGCACAACACCAATTTCAAACTGAGGTCAGCCGCCTTCTGCATCTTATCATTCACTCGCTTTATTCCAACCGGGAGATTTTTCTTCGGGAGCTTGTCTCAAATGCCTCCGACGCTCTGGACAAGCTCAAGTACCTGACCGTTGCGGACGAAGTCTACAAAAATATCAACTTTGATCCGCGCGTTGATATTTCGTTCAACAAAGACGCGAAAACTTTGACGGTTTCCGACAATGGAATCGGCATGAACGAAGCGGACTTGATTGACTCGCTGGGAACTATCGCCCGTTCCGGTACGAAAGCGTTTCTTGAAAAACTCGCCGAGGACGCAAAAAAAGATTCCAATTTAATCGGACAGTTCGGGGTGGGATTTTATTCCGCTTTTATGGTCGCAGACAAAATTGAAGTAATAAGCCGAAAAGCCAACGAAGACAGCGCGTGGAAATGGATAAGCGACGGCAAAGAAGGTTTTGAAATTGAAAGTACGGCGCGTGATACTCAGGGGACTACGGTGCTGTTGCACCTCACAGATGAGGGGGCGGAATACGCTAACCGCTGGTCAATCGAAGATATAATTAAGCGTTACTCCAACCATGTGGCGTTTCCCATTTATCTCACCTATGATGAAAAAGAGTGGGACGATAAAGGTGCTGAAAAGGGGAGCAAAACAAAAACCGATAGAATTAACTCCGGGACTGCTCTTTGGCGGAGAGCGAAGAATGAACTCAAGGACGAGGATTACAACGAGTTTTACAAGCAGTTAGGTCACGATACTGACGCGCCGTTACACTACATTCATACAAAAGCCGAAGGTACTCTTGAATATTCAACTTTGTTCTACATTCCCAAAAAAGCGCCTTTCGATTTATACAATGTCGATTATAAGCCGGGCGTTAAACTCTATGTAAAACGTGTTTTTATCACTGATGATGACAAGGAATTGATGCCGACATATCTGCGCTTTGTGCGCGGCGTGATTGATTCCGAAGATTTGCCTCTCAACGTAAGCCGTGAGATTTTACAGCAGAATAAAGTTCTTCTCAACATAAAAAACGCTTCCGTAAAAAAACTGCTTTCCGAATTTAAACAAATGGCAGATAACGCCGTTTCAGGCTCCGATGAAGCAAAAGAAAAGTGGGAAACTTTTGTTTCTCAGTTTAACCGTCCGCTAAAAGAAGGGCTTTATCAGGATTTCGGTAATCGAGACGCTATTCAAGAACTTGTACGCTTCAAAAGCACTTCTGTCGAAGGGTGGACAAGTTTTGCCGATTATGTCTCCCGAATGAAAAGCGACCAGAAGCACATTTATTACATCACAGGCGGCGATGAAAAAACTCTTCGCTCCTCTCCCCTGCTGGAAGCCTATCGCGCAAAAGAAATCGAAGTCCTTGTCATGAGCGATGACATTGACGACATTGTTATTCCCAGCCTGCACAGTTACCGCAAGGAAACTCCCGGCGCAGACGGCAAGATCGAAAGCCAAAGCTGGGAACTCAAAGCGGTAAATCGCGCGGGCGCGGACGAAGAGTTAGGTGAAAAGAAAGACAAGGACGCAGAAAAAGAAGCTAAGCCCGTGATTGAAAAGATTAAAAAGGCTCTCGGCGACCGTGTAAAAGACGTTAAACTTTCCCGCAGACTTCATGATTCGCCGTCCTGCATTGTCGCAGACGAAAACGATCCTTCAATACAGATGGCACAAATGCTCAAGGCGATGGGACAGACGGCAATGACGGAGATTAAACCAATTCTGGAAGTGAACGGCGATCATCCGATTGTCGTAGGCTTAAAAAATATTGATGATGAAAATCGTATTGCCGATGTAGCCGGGGTGTTACTCGATCAGGCTCTGCTTGTGGAAGGGATAAAGTTGAACGACCCTGCGGATTTTGTTAAACGGCTGAATCGCTTGCTTTCAAAATGAGCGGATGACTTGCTGACAAAGGAGTCAGTAATGGCAAAAAAAACTTTTAATGAAAAACTGCAATTTTCGGGCGACTTGCCCAAAGTTGTAAAAATCAATGATCCGCGAAAAATAGAACGCCATAAAACCAAAACAATGGCTATTCCCGCTCCCATTGAATACGATCAATTGATGAAAAAAATCCCTAAAGGAAAAGTTATTACCATTGATCGCATGATGGCGCACATGGCGGCAAAATACAAAGCAGGTTGCGCCTGTCCCATGACCGCAGGCATTTTTGTAAACATCGCCGCCCATGCCAGCGAAGAGAGATTCGGCAAAAACGAAACTCCGTGGTGGCGCACATTAAAAAAAGACGGTCAGCTAAACGAAAAATTCCCTGACGGCATTGAAAGCCAAAAAACACGTCTTGAAGCGGAAGGGCATACAGTTATTCAAAAGGGGAAACGCTGTCTGATCGAAAATTATGAAAAGAAGTTATACCAATTAAAGTGAGGAAATATTATGACAACACTTTCTGAATTTAACGTTCGCACAGGCGGACAAACTGACTGGATCAACATTACTAGCGAAGTGCAAAAAAGAGTCGCTTCTTCCGGTGTGCGCGAAGGAATCTGCGTCGTCTTTACTCCGCACACGACAGCGGCGGTAACAATCAATGAGAACGCAGACCCCGACGTTCCGCATGACGTAAATCTCGCCTTAAACATTATTTCCCCAGACCGCAGAGAGTTTCGTCATGGCGAAGGAAATTCTGCGGCACACACCAAGTCAAGCGTCGTGGGAGCTTCTCTTACTTTGATTGTTACAGGCGGAAGACTGCTTTTGGGAACATGGCAGGGAATATGGTTTAATGAGTACGACGGACCGCGTACACGAAAGGTGAATGTTCGGGTGATGGGAGAATAAATAAGGAGAATTTTATGAGAAAAATTAATAAAGCGTGTTTATTTTTAATTTTCACTTTTGTTTTAAGTTATTCGATGGCGGCGATATTTTATTTAATTCGCACAGATAATAACAATCAAGTTGTATTTACTTTAATGGCGATGGTATATATGTTTTTCCCTTTTATTTCTGTAATTATAGTGAAAACTATACATAAAGAACGTATATTTTCTGACTTATCAATTTCTTTTAAAATAAACAGATGGTTTTTAGTAGCATGGTTAATATTTCCGCTATTCACTTTTTGTACGTTAGGCGTAAGTATTTTATTTCCAGAAATAACCTACAGCCCGGAAATGACCGGATATTTTAGCAGAATTGAAGATATGATGCCGCCCGAAACTATTGAAGGTGTCAAAGCTCAAATTGGCTCTATTCCAACCTCCGTCTTTATTTTGCTAACGTTAGTGCAGGCATTAATCGCAGGTATAACAATAAACGCGATAGCCGGCTTTGGAGAAGAAATTGGCTGGAGAGGATTTTTACTAAAAGAATTCAAAGAAATGCACTTCTTTAAAGCGGCATTGATCATTGGCTCTGTTTGGGGAATCTGGCACGCACCGTTAATATTGATGGGGCACAACTACCCTCAGCATCCGCAAATAGGCATTTTAATGATGACTGTCTACTGCATTTTACTTACCCCGATAATTCAATACATAACGATAAAATCAAAATCTGTAATTTCTGCGGCAATAGCGCATGGAACACATAACGCAATAGCCGGTATTGCAATATTGCTTATTAGCGGCGGAAATGATTTAAACTCAGGAACGACAGGACTACCCGGCTTTATAACTCTGTTGATTTTTAATGCCGGAATATTTATTTATGATTATTATATAAGCAAAGAAAAAATTATGTTGAATAAAATTAACAACTATTTATAAGGGCATATTATGAAAAAAATTGTATTTTTACTCGTTTTTGTTTTATTTGCACATATACTCACCGCGCAGGAAACAGATGAAACTTACACATCAACAAGCGATCTGCTTCTGCAGATTTCATCTTTACCGGAAATGAAACTCAGTTTTACACAAAGTTTTATCTTTCCGTTTTTGCAGGGCGATAACCCTCTTACTTCCGGTAATAACATCCGCCTTGCCCTAACAGGAGAAATCTCTCCTATTTCGCTTAACGCTCTTTTTGAAACTGTCTGGACGCCGGTAGCGTTTTTTGAGTTTTCAGCCGGAGGCAGAATCGGAACGGGCTGGAATATTGAGCTTTTTGGCAGTGAAGTTTACGGGATTGGAATTAATCAGCCTGCCTCCGGCGGTTGGGAAAACAACGGTAGCGCTTTTGATGGTATTCTCTGGAAAGCCCAAGTTGGGGGAACGATTCAGTTTGATTTAGCCGCGATTTATCCGGGAGACTGGAATCACATAGTCGCCCGAAGTTATCATGAAATTAACTACAAGGGCTACTCACGGGCAAAGGAGCACGAGGCATGGTATTACGAAAATGACAGCGGCGAAAATTGTAATGGTTTTAACTATTACGGCAATTTTTTAATTGGATACCAAATGCCGATTTTTCTCAGTCTTGTCGGTCTTCTCGCAGAAATGGAACTGCGCTTATACGATACTCCAAACCGCGAACTCTGGGGGGATGATTTAATCCGCTGGTGTTTCTCCGCTATTCTCAGTTTTACAATCACAGAACAATTTGGCATTACGTTAATCACGCAGTTCATAACCTGCAGAAACTTTGAACAGTCAAATTGGAAAGATTTATATTACCGCGACAGGACTGTTGATACTTCAAATCCGGTACACTTGGAATTTTACAGGGTCGCGGCGGCTTTAACGTACAGGTTTTAGTTTTTTACGCGGTATGTAAATACCCAAAATAGCGGATTTCATATTACTCTTAATTTTGACAGGATCATTTGAATCAACAACTTTCCCAAATCTAAGCGTCATGTTTTCTAATATTATTTTTGCAGTTTCATTTTTTGTATAATGACACAAGATTCTCATTATATCTCACCTCTAATTTGTTTTACTTGCCATCATTGTATAGCCTCTTGAATCCGCTCCGCCGTGCTTTTTGGATTCGCTCCTACCGTTACGGTGCAATCACTCCATGCTTCGTACAAGGGCAGGCGCTGTTCCGCCAGCGTTTTAATGCCAACGCTTTGGGACAACGGACGCCCATCCGTGATGAGGTCAGCCAATTCGCGTTTTAGATAGACGATCAAACTATTTCGCCGCAGTAAATCGCGGTTTTCTTCGCGCGTTACAATGCCGCCTCCTGCGGCGATTACAAGTCCGTTGCCTTTGGCTTCATTACCGAGTATTTGCGTTTCTAATTGACGAAACACCGGCTCTCCGTCATCCGCAAATATTTGCGGAATGGTTTTTCCTGCGGCTTCTTCAATTTTTTTATCAATATCGACAAAGGGACGCTCAAGCGCTTTGGCGAGTGTTCTGCCGATTGTACTTTTTCCGCAACCGGGCATACCGATAAGAGCGATGTTACGTGTCTTTTTTTGAATCATGTTGTGAATATCGGTTACCAGTTCCGGACGCGGAGGGCATGATATGAAAAGACGGCTTGCGGCTTCCGCTTGAGCCACCAGCATTATAAGTCCTCCAATGTGCGGAATATTAAGCCGCTCCGCATCAAGCAGAAGCTTTGTCCGCGCCGGATTGTAGATCAAGTCCGCCACACCTGACAGCTTCGTAAAGCCGTCAAGGGGAAGAGGGCTATTGCCGTTGTTGGGATACATGCCGACGGGGGTTGTGTTCACGATAATATCAGCGTCAAAATGGCGGTTAATGTTTTCGTAATTGTCCTCTCCACGGCGCGAGATTGTAACAATTTCTTTCGCACCCATGCCGTTTAACACTGCCCGAACTGTACGAGCCGAACCGCCGTCGCCAAGTATCAAAACTTTTTTGCCTTTTGGATCGATTTTTCCCAACTCAAGCATTGTTTGAAATCCGTGGTAGTCTGTGTTATGACCGAACAGCGAACCATCCGCCATTTTTACGATTGTGTTCACACTGCCGATTAACTTCGCTGACTCTGAAAGTTCTGCGCAGTATGGCACTACCGTTTGTTTGTACGGTATTGTTATGTTAATTCCATCGAAGCGTTTCTCCTTCATAAAATTGTCAACGCTGTCCGGCGGAATTTCATATAACGGATACGCATAATCACCGAGGCGGCTATGGATTAGCGGTGAAAAACTGTGACTGAGTTTCTCGCCAAGTAAGCCAAATGTTTTCATACAATTTCTAGATAACTTCCAAGGTAGTGAAATTCTTCGCACAGATTTTCCAATTCGCACATAAGCTGGCGGAATTGTCCCGAATACACCGAAGTTTCCAAATCGAAATAAAACATAAACTCAAAATCCAAATCGGGAATGGGACGGCTTTCGAGTTTCACAATATTGATGCCAAGGGCGTAGAGGCGACCAAGCACTTTGTAGAGCGCTCCGGGTTTGTGCGCAGTTGTCAGCATAACGCTCGTTCTTTCCGCGCCCGGATAAATTTCGAGGTCTTTGGAAATGCAGATAAAGCGAGTATAGTTGTTTCCCTTGTCCTGCACAGAGCCTTCAAGGCATTTCAGACTGTACAAATCACAGCAGGAGCGCGAGGCAAGAGCGGCGATATCGTTTCGATCAGATTCCGCTACCATTTTCGCGGCTTCGGCAGTGTTGACAACAGTCGTGATTTTCACGTTTTTATCAAACCCTTTCAGATAATCCACGCACTGATTGATTGCCTGTTCATGGGAAAATATTTCTTTGATGTCGGATTTTTGAATACCGGGTTTTGCCAGCAAATTGTGATCGATCTTGAGTCGTATGCTTCGCACAATTTTGAACTCGTACTTCATCATGAGATCGTACACCATATTGACAGAACCGGCTGTGCTGTTTTCAAGCGGTAGTACTCCGTACTTGCACAAACCGTTGCGAATTGCCGAAAACACGCCGTCAAAATTTGTGAAGTAAAAAATGTTCGGCTCGGAGAACAGTCTGTCGCAAGCGATTTGCGAATACGCTCCTTCTACGCCCTGACAAGCTACAAGCGCATGTTGAGGGAATTCTTTTTGTGTGTTTTCCAGCGCAACAGTAATGTTTTTAAAGAGTTTCGATTCTGCATTCAGCAAAGTTCCCTGATGCGCCAAGCTGAGATCGAACAGCATGGAATACAGCGCGTGTGCATAAGTGCGCATTTCTCCAGCGTTTTCGCATATTTCGTATAACTTCTCCCTTTCCCGCGCGGCATCCAGAGCCGGCAGATTGTGCTCCTTCTTGTACTGCGCAATTTGATTGGAGATATCCATTCGCTCCTTAAAAAGGCGCAACAGTTCATCATCCACCTTGTCAATTTTTGCCCGATAATCCTGCAAATCCATTTTAATCTCCTCCGTTTAACATAAGTTTATTTATTTAACATAATATTATCTAAATATGTGTCGTATAACGCAATGGCGGCGGCGGCTTCAACGCATGGTACGGCTCGCGGCACTATGCAAGGATCATGCCTTCCCTTTATTTGCAAAACGGTATCTTCCCTTCGGGAGAGGCTTATGCTTTTCTGCTCCAAAGCGATGGACGGAGTTGGCTTGAATGCCGCGCGGAATAAAACGGGCATTCCGTTTGTTATTCCGCCAAGAATGCCGCCTGAGTTGTTCGTGCGTGTTTTCACGGTGTCCGCTTCCATATAAAAGCTGTCGTTGTTCTGTGAGCCTGTGCGTTCTGCGGCGGCAAAACCGTTTCCGAACTCAATGCCTTTAACCGCCGGTATGCCAAATACAATACTCGCAATTCGGTTTTCAATTCCGTCAAAAATTGGGTCGCCCAATCCAGACGGCAGACCAATTGCCGCACATTCGATGACGCCACCAACAGAGTCGCCTTTTTCTTTTGCGGCTAAAATGGCAGTCCTCATAGCGTCGCCTGCTGAACGGCGCATAACAGGAAGTGGGTTGCTTTGAATTGCGGTAAAATCTGCCACCGACACACGCACAGGATCAAATGTAGAATCTTCCGCGCCGCCGATACGCAAAATATGCGCCCCTATCTCTATTCCGAGCGTATGCAATATTTGCAGACAAATGCCGCCTGCGACACATAACGGCGCTGTCAGTCTGCCGGAAAAATGTCCGCCGCCTGCAACATCCTGATTTCCGCCGTACTTAACATGGGCAGAATAGTCGGCATGAGAAGGACGTGGAATGTCGCATAACTCATGATAGTCGGCAGATCGTGTGTCTTTGTTACGGATGATTGCAGTAAGCGGCGCACCGCAGGTAACGCCGTTCACAAGCCCCGAAAGGATTTCCGGTGTGTCATCTTCCTTACGCTCTGTCGCAAGTTCGCTTTGTCCCGGCGCTCTTCTCGCAAGAAACGCGTGTAATGCGTCCATGTTAAGCGCAATTCCGGCTGGCAATCCGTCAATATTAACGCCGATTGCGGGAGAGTGTGATTGCCCGAAAATCGATATTTTTAATTTTTTTCCGTATTGAGATGACATTTTGTTCCCCGCCTTTTAAGTCATTATATGAACAGAGCCGCCCAGCTTTTGCATGTCATCGAAAAAACCGGGATACGATTTGTTGACCGCTTCCGCATCTCGAATAACGACAGGCTCTCTGCATACTGTCGCCGCTATAGCGGCAGACATCGCAATCCTGTGATCTCCCCATGAGGAAACATTCCCTCCTGTGAGCGCACATCCATTGATAACTAATCCGTCTTCTGTCTCTTTTACATTCGCGCCCAATCCGCGCAGTACGTCAGTTACAGCCGCAAGTCTGTCGCTTTCTTTGGTTCGCAGACGCCCCGCATTGCGAATAACAGTTGTCCCTTCTGCGGCTGTAGCGGCAACTGCAAGTATTGGCACAAGGTCGGGAATGTTTTGCGCGTCAATTTCTATGCCGTGAAGTTTGCCGCCTGAAACAGCCGCTTTGTTTGCGTCTGTTTCAACACGGCTACCGAACTGCGCCAAGATGTCAAGAATTGCCCTGTCTCCCTGTGGAGATTGCAAGTCAAGCCCTGCGCAAGTTACGCTTTCCTCGCCAATCGCTCCTGCGCTGAGCCAGAACGCGGCGTTTGACCAGTCGCCCTCAACGCTCACTTCGCCGGGTGAATGGTATGTTTGTCCTCCCGGAATTGAAAACACTTCGCCCTCCGTATTAAAGGCGCTATGTACGCCAAATAATTTTAACATTGCCATAGTTAATTCAATATAAGGGAATGATTCAACTTTTCCAAGCAGGCGCAGTTCACTGTCTTCGCCTAGCAAGGGGAGAGCGAACAACAGTCCGCTGATAAATTGAGAGGAAACTCCAGCGTTCAGCGCGTATTTACCAGGCGCAAGCTGTCCTGTTATGCGAAACGGATTTGAGCCTTGTGGGGACAGTACGCACCCGTGGGCGGTTAATTCATCATCAAGGGGAGAAAGGGGGCGTTTTGGCAACTGCCCTTTCAATAGAAAAGACGCGCTTCGTCCCAATGCGCCTGCGACAGGCAGAAGAAATCGAAATGTACTGCCGCTTTCTCCACAGGGCAATGAAGCGTCGCCTTCACACACATTTTTGTTGAGCGGAATTACTGAAAACCTGCCGGTATCTCGCCGAATGTCCGCTCCAAGCGCGGTCAGGCAATCTATTGAAGCAGAAATATCTTCGGACTCGCCTTTGCAATTTATTTGAGTTGGCGCATCAGCTAACGCCGCGCAGACGAGCGCTCTGTGTGCCTGTGATTTTGAAGGGATCGCCTGCACAACGCCGTTTAACTGTCCCGGCTGTATTCGCACATTCATTATACGATCCTCTTGCTATCTTTGCTCATTTGCTCATCCCCATCTTGATGAAAGCCGCCAGCTCATCCATGCTGAAACTTTTTATTACGCATTTGCCAATCTTTTCTGGAATAATCAGCGAAATATTTTTACCACTGCGCTTCTTGTCAAAAAACGCCGCAGAGATCAACTGCTCCGGTGTGATGTCGGTCTTGTCGGGGAGACGATATTGCTTAACCATGTCAACAATCTCTGTGTGGCAATCTTCACTGCACAGACCCATTCGCCATGCTCCCCTGCTTGCAACGACCATGCCGATTGCGACGGCTTTACCGTGGGAAATGCGGTAATTACTGTGTTTCTCGATACCATGACCAATTGTGTGTCCAAAATTTAATATTTGCCTGATACCGGTCTCCCTCTCATCCTGCATAACTATATCACTTTTTATTGTAACATTGCGTGCGATAATGTCTTCCATTTGCGGGAGAATCGGTTTCTTCAATAAATCAAAAAGCTCCGCGCTTAAAATAACTCCGTGCTTGATCACTTCTGCGCATCCGTCAGTAAAAAATTCTTCCGGCAAAGTTTTTAGCGTACTGTAGTCGCACAGAACTATATCAGGCTGATAGAACACACCAACCTGATTTTTGCCACTTGGGAGATCAACAGCGGTTTTGCCGCCTACGGAAGAATCAACCATGGCGAGTAACGTCGTTGGAATTTGCACAAATCGTATACCACGCAGATATGTAGCCGCGGCAAAACCTGCCATGTCGCCTGTAACGCCGCCGCCAAGCGCAACCAGCACATCAGAGCGGCTTATGTTCGTTTTTGCCAATGCGCTCAAAATCGAAGTGTACGTCTCAAGGTTTTTTGACTGCTCTCCGTTTTGAAACACAAATCTGTCAGTCTTATATCCTGCCTTTTGCAACGACTGTTCGACAGCGGAACCGTACAACGCATTTACAGCGTCATCGGTTACAATCAAAGCAGACTCTCCTTTGCAAACCGCCGCTATTTTTTCTCCGGCTTGAGAGAGAAGCCCATCGCCGATCAAAATGTCATAAGTTTTCGATGCGTTAATCGTTACGCTTCTCATCTTCGCCCTATCCTTTTCATCTTCGATCTACCTCTTCTTTCAAACGTTTGCCGTCATATAGAAGGGCTTGTAATTTGGCGGGATCTTCTGATTCCAGCGCATCCTTGTATTCTCCCAGCGAGGCAAGAAAAAGATTGAGTTCGTGCAAAAGATGATCTTTGTTTTCAAGAAACAACTCTGCCCACATATATTCGTTGAGCCAAGCAACACGTGTTAAATCTTTGTAACTCCCTGCGGAAAATCCGCTATGCTCAAGCACGGTCGGGCTTTTGATGAAAGCGTTAGAAACTAAATGCGCCATCTGCGAAGTGAACGCAATCATCGCATCATGTTTTTCTGCAGTAGTGATTGTTACTTTGCCAAATCCGGCAGGTTCAAGAAGCCGTTTTATCCTTTCTAAAAATTGTATGTCGTCAAACACTGGAGGAACGATGATCATCGACGCTCCTTTGAACATTGTCGCCTTGCTATGCTTGAAGCCTGACTGCTCAGTGCCAGCCATCGGGTGTCCGCCGACAAATGTAAAACCATAACGCTCTGCGGCTTGAAACCCTGTAGCGCAAATATTTTTCTTTGTACCGCAACAGTCAATAACTGTGCTATTTTGCGGAATGTACTGCGCCCACTCATTCAAATATTCAATCGCCGCGCGCGGATAAATGGCGAGCAGAAATAATTCGCACTTCTTCATCGTCTGTTCGTTCAAAATCCCATCCGTCGCACCGGACATAGACGCGAAATCTAATATACTTTTGTCGGTATCGTGAGCATAAACGGTGTGCCCGGCGGCTTTGTACGCTTTTGCCAATGAGCCACCTATCAACCCTAATCCGATGATAGCGATATTCACTGCCGCTCTCCAAAAGAGAAATGAGAAAAGTAAGACATCTCTCTGTTCTCTGTTCTTGCCCTCTTCCCATTCCTCATTACTCATTGCTCCCTGCTCATTGCTCATTTGTTATGACTTCACGTATTCGCCGCACACGTCCTGCGAGATCGTCAAACTGTTCCGGCGTAAGAGACTGCGCCCCGTCGCAGACGGCGTTCTTCGGGTCATTGTGCACCTCAACGATCAGCCCGTCTGCGCCGCTTGCTACAGCGGCTAACGCCATCGGTTTCACATAACGGGAAACTCCAATAGCGTGGCTTGGGTCAATGATAATCGGCAGATGAGAAAGCTCCTTCAACACAGGAACCGCAGACAGATCAAGAGTGTTACGTGTAAATGTTTCAAATGTTCGTATTCCTCTCTCGCACAGAATGATGTTGGGATTGCCCTCCGCCATAATATATTCCGCGCTCATTAAAAGCTCCTGAAGCGTACTGCAAAATCCACGCTTCAGAAGAATCGGCTTTTTAGAACGCCCCAATTCTTTTAGCATTTCGAAGTTCTGCATATTGCGCGCGCCAACCTGAATGACATCAACCTTTTCAAACAAATGTAAATGCGCCGCGCTCATGATTTCCGTAACAATCGGCATTCCGGTTTTTGCCTTTGCTTCCAGCAGAAGTTCAATGCCCTCTGCGCGTAAACCTTGAAAATCATAGGGCGAGGTGCGCGGCTTGAAAGCGCCGCCTCGCAAAAGACACGCACCCGAAGCTTTCACACTTTCGGCTACGCTGAGAATCTGCTCCGACGACTCCACCGAACAAGGACCGGCAATCATCTGAAAATTACCGCCGCCGATTTTTATTCCGCCAATGTCCACCACCGTATCTTCGGGATGAAATTTTCTGTTGACGCTCTTAAAAGGTTCCGTGATCCGTTTAACGGACTCGACAATTTCAAGCCCTTCCAAAAGATCGATATCAACCTTGCTTGTATCACCGATAAGTCCGATGATAGTTTGAATATCACCTTTGGATATATTGGTTTTCAGCCCTCTCGAATGGAACCATGCCACCAGATTATCAATCTGCTGTTCACTTGCTCCGCGTCTCACTACCGCAATCATTTTTTTCTCCTCTAATTTATTGCCAATTTTGTTAGTCTCAAATAATTATTTATCCTTTTATAATAATCCCTTTTTATACGAAATGTTCCATGTACTAGTATACCGCAATTTAGGGGCTTTAGAAAAGGGGTTATCCTCATTGACAGTTTCCTTATTTGGGGTATAGGATTAATTGGAGGCAAAAAATGAAACAAATTGCTTTAAGAGGACGCAGACTTCTGCGAAAGGTTCTTACCGCATTGAGTTTGGGAGCCGTAGCCATTACATTTCAGGCTTGTTACGGACCGCCGCCTTATAATGTTTCCTTAAATGGGACAGTAAAAAGTGATGATGCCCAAGAACCAATTCCGGGTATTTGCGTTTCGGTTACAGTCAACTATAATCATGATGAGTATGATCTAACTGACCGCGACGGGAGATACCGGCTTTTTGTCAGGGACCAGGAGTATACGGTACTATTTGAGGATATTGACGGTGCGGAAAACGGGGAGTTCCATAATAAGGAAGTTACATGGAATCCCGATGACGGACCTCTTAATGTTTTTCTGGAACGCAAAGAGTAAATGCCCAATAGATTTGCGCAGTTTTTTTATAACCAATTCAAAAAGAACGAAGCAAAAATACATGAACTAACATATCTCTTTTGGGAATGTACCCAGCGATGTAATCTGCAATGCCGCCATTGTGGTTCGGACTGCACCAGTCATTCAAAAGTTCAGGATATGCCATTTGATGATTTTCTCAAGGCAATACTGCCCCTAAAAAATGTTTATAATCCCGATAGTATAACGATTGCCATAACAGGAGGGGAGCCTCTCTTGCATCGTGATCTTTTCCGTGGCGGCAAAATATTGAGAGAACACGGCTTTCATTGGGGTATAGTGAGTAACGGTTATATGTACACCCCTGATGTTCACGATGAGCTTCTCGCGGCAGGGATGGAATCTTTAACCATAAGCCTTGACGGATTTGAAGACACGCACAACTGGTTACGTGCAAATGATAAAAGTTTCAAAAACGCAGTTAAGGCATTGAGCCTTATCACTTCCACGAAGGGGCTGACTTATGATGTGGTTACGTGCGTTAATCATAAAAATATTCGGGAGCTGTCCGATTTAAAGGAATTTCTGCTCTCAAAAAATGTCAAAGCGTGGCGGCTCTTTACCATAGCGCCAATCGGCAGGGCGGCAAATAACAGCGACATGCTTTTAAGCGGTGAAGAACTAACGTATCTGATGGATTTTATCGCCCTGTCCCGTACAGACCCACGCATCAATGTTCAATTTAGCTGTGAAGCATATACAGGTAAATATGAGGGGAAAGTTCGTGATTCCGGTTTTTTCTGCCGTGCCGGAATAAATATCGCTTCAATACTGATTGACGGTTCAATATCGGCGTGTCCAAATATCAACCGCCATTTTGTACAGGGCAATATTTATCAGGATGATTTTTTGGAAGTCTGGAATAGCCGTTTTGACGTTATGAGAAACCGAAAGTGGACAAAGACCGGAATCTGCTCACACTGCAAGGATTATAAAAATTGTAGCGGAGGAGCCATGCACTTATGGGATGAAAAGAAGGATAGTCCTCTGGTTTGTGTTCAGCACGAGATGAGGATGGCTCAGTAGGCGTGGATGTAATACGCTTTTAGGTTATATGAAGACACAAAAATATTTGAATCCAGCGTTATTTTCATTGATTGTTTCTATAATTCTTTATTTCTTCCATTATATCTTCTTCCGTAAAATTATTTTTTAATGCAACACTTTCTCCATAAGCGTATAATTCCTGCAATTTTTGCTTGCGGTTAATATACATCTTTACAGAATTATATATTAAATCAGTTCTAGTAAGGGATTCATTATTTGCGATCGAGTCAATTTGCCTAATTAAATCATCATCGAATGCTAAATTTATAGTAGCAACTGCCATAAACACCTCTTGGATATAACTATAACTGAATTTGAAGCTTTAGTCAATAGGTCAAAATCTTTTTGTGTATTATTTTTATGCTTTACGTTACTTTGTTTTTTTACCGTGAAATTTCCATGGGAAGATAGGGTCTTACATCGTTTTTCCGTGGAGTTATGTTCCGCTTGCAATAATTTTGCCAGACGGGAACCAAGAGACTTACAATGTGGTGGAGTTTTAATGTAGGAACGAGAAAGAACTAAGTGACAGGTTGACCTAGCAAAAATGCAACCCTAACCGCTGAAAGGCGGTAAGCATTTACCGTTTGTTAGGCGACGTTTGTGATGCTTTTATAAAGTATTAGTATTAGTATTATATTCATACTTAATATTATTCCTAATCTTTTGGTCTTAAATCATTATTAATATTAGATTGTATTAGTCTAAATTGATTATCATAGGTAATCCGACCATCTTGTAAGACCGTCCCACTGTTTCTGGTATTAATAAATGCAAATATTACATTAGGATATCTATCATAATGTAAATGTGTAACGCTTATAGACTGACCTCTACGAGTTGTAGTATAAGAACTAAAATCTACTTTTGTGTCACTTGGCCATACAGCACTTCCCCTACTTTCTTTATTTGGAAATCCCAGTATTTCTATTAAATTATCATAAGTTGCATTAACTCCAAATGGTAGCATTTGAATTGTTGTATTTATTGTTGTTTCAATTTCTCCAACTGTAATTTTAAATGAAGCAATACCTTCTTTTATAAGTGAAAAGAAAGGTTCCGCTTCATATGTTGCGATCGCAGTTTCTGGGGTTAAACTAATTATTGACCATTCAACTGTTCTGTTGTTAATATTTAAATATTTACGTATAGTAGCCTCTCTTCGATAATAAGGCTCCCCATATTTATTATAATATATATTTATAAGATTAAATGCATTAAAAGGTTCATCGTTAAATTTATAATAGATTGCTCTATTTATTTGGACAGTTATGAAACCATTTTCATATTCAATGTATTTCTCTGTTTCGGTACTTTCTGGGAGGCTATTTATTATGATTCTTTGTGAATAATCGAGACTCGGGGAGCTTGTTGAGCCAGAAACACATGAAAAAAAGGTAAAACTAACAAGTACGATAATAAAAATCTTCTTCATAAAACACCCCAAAAAATATAACACTATTTCAATTTATAGTGTGTATCTATACTTTTGTCAATAGCAAAAAATACATTTTTTTCATTTTGCAACTATTTCAGTATAAATGTTGCCTAACATCATATATAAGGATTTTATTCAATATTATGTGTTTTAACACAATATCCCGTATTATAATATAAAATATATTTATATAATACTAATTCTAGTATTAAAACAAAAAAAGGTATCTAACCCTCAAAAGAGAACATTGCAAATCCTTGTACCAAAACCGCTCCCCTCTAATTCGCAGTATAAAGCTGTTTATACGGATTCTTCGCGTTTGGTCTTAAAACTAAAAATTTGTCTTTTATAAGTTTTTCTGCGTTCATGTTGAAGTGTCCGGCAAACTCTGATACATAGGGTTTGATTTCCTTCAAATCTTCTTCGCTCGCTTTTTCCGCTACAACTTGCGCGGGAAGTGAGGAGAGTTCCTCGTTTGTACGGATGAAAATTCGTCCGCCGTGCATTCCGGTTCCGGTAAAATATCCAACGGGCGCAGTGTCAGCGTCAATACCAAGCACTACGATCAATCCTCCGGCGAGATATTCACCAAGAAAACTGCCGACTTTGCCGCCTATTACAATCACGGGTTTTTTATCTTTGTATTCTTTCATGTGGATGCCGGTTCTGTAGCCGGCATTTCCCTTAACGTAAATACATCCGCCACGCATCGCGTAACCAAGAGCGTCACCGGCATTGCCGTGGATTATAATTTTTCCGTCGTTCATCGTGTCGCCAACGGCATCTTGCGCATTACCGTTCACTTTAATAACCGCGCTGTCCAGATATGCACCTAATGCGTTACCAGGCGTACCGTTAATTGTTATCGTCTTTCCTTTCGCGCCTGAACCAATGAACCGCTGTCCAAAACAAGCGTCTATGCAAACATCTCCTGATGCAGATTTTACACGCTCATTGAGTTCCTTAAAATCAAGGTCTAATGCCGTTATGTTCATTTTATTTTGCCTCCCCCAGTTTGAGTCTTCTGTCTTCTTTGGTAAACGCCATAAGTCCCGGTCTTTCACAAATAAGAGCGAAGTCTATCGTATCAAGCGGAGTTTTCTCCCTGATAAGACTTGTGTAAATACCGGCTTTATCAACATTACCAATTAAAATATATCCGTTTAATTTATTATCGCTGTAAAACAATCTTTTATACTGATCTTTTTCCGTCTCGCTGTATATTTCTCCGGTGTAATTTCCTGCCGTTATCATGTGCAAACCGAAGAAACCGATGGCGTTCATTGGTATCGCTTTTTCAAAAGTTTTTTCGCCGCCAGCCATATTAACCCCGGCGCATTCCCCCTGCATGTAAGCGTTTGGCAACAGCGCCATTATTCTGCTCTGTCCTGATGATACATCGATGGCTTGGGTACAGTCGCCTGCGGCGTAAATGTCTTCGGCGGAAGTTTGGGATTTTTCATCAATGACAATGCCCTTATCAATTTTGGCAATGTCTTTTAACAGTGATGTATTGGGACGGACACCTACCGCAAGAACCAGCAGATCAAACTCAATCTTTTCTCCGTTGTCAAGGATAGCGGTATTCTGTTCAAAACGTTTTGTACTTGCGGAAAGTTTGAATTTAACACCTTTACTTTCAATATGATTTTGAACCAGTTTCGCTCCGTCCTCGTCAAGAATACTGGACAAAATCCTCGGCGCAAGATCGAGTACCGTGATATGCGACACTCTGCCCAATATGCCCTCGGCGCATTTTAGACCAATAAGTCCCGCACCGACTATCAGCACGCTTTTTTTAGCGTCAAGGGCTTTTTCAAGTTGCTTTGCGTCATCAAGGCTCATAAAAGAAAATTTGTCTTTTACAGAATCAAGCCCCTCAAATGGAGGGACAAACGCCGAAGAACCTGTGGCGACAAGCAATTTGTCATAGGGTACGGTTTTTCCACCCGTTACGGTAACATTTTTTGCTTTTGCGTTAATTTCAGTTACCGTAACATCCTGCATAAGAGTACAGTTGTTTTCGGTATAAAAATTTTCCGACCTGTATTTCATTTTTTCTTCTGTGGTTTTGCCAAGAAGAAGATAAGAAATGAGAGGGCGCGAATAGGTGTGATGCGGTTCATTGGTGATGATTGTTATTTCGCCCTGTTTGTCAATTTGTCTGATGCCTTCTACCGCTCCGATACCGGCGGCTGAATTGCCTATTATAACATGTTTCATACTAGCCTCTTTCCTCAAAAACAATTGCGCCATTCGGACAGCCTTTGACGCACGCCGGGGTTCCCGCAATTGATTTTACGCATAATTCGCATTTTTGAACCGCGCCGTCATCGGAAGGTGAAACCGCACCGTACGGACAGCTTAAAATGCATGTATAACAGCTAACGCACTTATCTTTGTTAATTGTGATAACGCCGTCCGCAATCGTCAAAGCTCCTGTAATACAACCTTTTACGCAAAGCGGTTCACTGCAGTGGCGGCACGCTACGGCAAAACTGACGCCGTCCTTCTCCTCAATTTTTATTTTTGAGTTGATCTTGATGGTGTCCTTTAACGCCCTCGCCATGTCTTTTTCGTTTGTTCCGGCAAATGCGCAGTAATATTCGCACAGATGACAGCCCAAACACCATTTTTCATTTACATAAACACGTTTCATACATCTCACCCCAATAGAAGATAATCATCCCGTCCTGCCCCGACAGATACATATTTGATTGGACAGCCCACGCCTTTTTCAATAAAGCGTATATAGCGAAGCGCCGCAGACGGCAATTCTTCTGCTTTTCTGCACTTTGATATATCGGTTTTGAAGCCTTCCAAATACTCGTAAACCGGTTTTGCTCTCGCAAGCCTGTCGCCTGTGGGAAACTGGTCTGTTTTTTTACCGTCAACTTCATACGCGACACAAACGGGAATTTTTTCGAGATACGAAAGAACATCAAGTTTTGTAAGAGTGAGTTCGTTCGCCCCCTGCATTTGCACACCGTATTTGCTTGCCGGAATGTCAAATCCGCCGACCCTGCGAGGTCTTCCTGTGGCGGCTCCGTATTCATCCCCGGCTTCACGTAACGCATTGGATTCATCTCCAAAAAGTTCCGCGGTAAACGGTCCCTCGCCTACACAGCTTGAATATGCTTTTATAACACCGATAACACAGTCGAGCCTCACACCCGGTATTCCCGCTCCGATTGGAGCGTAAGCCGCCAGCGTCTGTGATGATGTTGTGTACGGATAAATACCGTAATCAATATCACGTAACGCACCAAGCTGAGCCTCGAATAGAATTTTTTTACCTGCGCTGACAGCCGCCATTAAATAATCGGTTGTGTCGGTAATAAAGGGGACAATTTCTTTTCCGTAGTCTTTAAGCCATTGCAGTATATCGGAAGGTTCAGTTTTGTGCCCGTAGCCGCTGAGCGTCATGTTCTTCCATTCAAGAATTCCTGTCAGCTTTTCTTCAATACTTTTCATGTCAAAAAGATCGCCAACCCTTATACCTTTTTTCATATACTTGTCACCGTATACGGGAGAAATTCCGCGCCTTGTCGAGCCGTATTTTTTATCGCCAAGGCGATCCTCTTCCAGAATATCCTGCTTTTTATGATACGGCATACAAATAAAAGCTTTGTCGCTAACCTTTAAATTCTCGCTTGTAATATTTATGCCTTTTTCTTTAAGAGCCTTAATCTCGCCCGTTAAATGTTCAATATCAACTACCATTCCCGGACCCATCACGTTTACCGT
>JAIRUQ010000063.1 GCA_031254315.1 Treponema sp. | reverse complement strand
TATAATCGTCATTGTCAAAATTGTAAAAAGAAGAAGTATCTTCCCCCAAATAAAGAGTCTGTTTACCTTCCGATACAGCTAAAAATCCAATGCGGCTGAGGTAGGAGTAAGGAGCGCATGACGACCAAGTTGAATATACGGTATAACCGGTAATGTACTCGTCCGCATATTCATTGTTTCTATTCATAGCCGGTATAAAATAAAATCGCATGAGATGAATAAAACCTTCATCGCTATCATTTAAAAGAAGAGTATAGTCATCATAATCGTTTTCGGTGGCACTGACGTTAAACTGCAGTGAATAACCGGCATTATTTGTCCAGTAGCTTCCCCATGCGGAAAAATCAGACGGTGACCATTGTACCGCTATAACGCTTATATATCCCAATTTTTTATCATCAGCCATGGAAGTTGCCGTTATGATAACTTTTTTACCGTGGTCAGGAGCGGCAACAAAAAGTGTTCCGTCATCGATTGTTGTGCCGTCATCAAGTTCCTCTCCATTCTCCCCTTCGATTTTCCATATTACCGTCTGATCGTCAGCGTCCTTTACTGTGGCAGAAAAGACCGCCCCGCTAGCGTAAAAAATCGTTCCATTATAATTTTTTTCCATCAGGTAACTATAAGACTTGTTATAGGAAGGCGACCATTGTTTCCATGATCCTTCTTTAGGAGGGGTGATTGTTACTCCGATAGCTTCCCATTTCGCGTATAGCGCCAGATTGTCATTTACACGGCTATTGGTGAATGTATACGCGTATTTTAATTCCGAATCCCTATACCATCCGATAAATTGAGAGTAGTATTTGACCGGATTATTGACCGGTTCGTCAAGTTTTCCGCCCTTTACAATTTGAGTTGGATATTCCTGCGGATCAGCCGTGCCGCCATTCAGATTCCATGTGATGTTCCTGTACTCAGGGACGGCGTTATCTGTTTTTGATTCCGGCAAATCCTTATCGGGAGCGCCGCTTCCTTTCTGGTCATCCGGTCTAAAGGTATTGTCAAATTTATCAATGCTAAAAAGGTCATCACAGGCGGTAAATGCCAGCGCAAGTATTATGATAAAAATACCGTATACCAAGATTTGAGGAGCTTTTTTTCCTTGGGCAGTCTTTTTACTCATACTCGAAATTATACCAATTATCAGAATATTTGTCAAGCAATATGTCAATAATAACATCAATTTTACCATCTTTTGGCAGGGGAAAAAGCTGTTTTTATTCGGGTTCCTCTATTTCTTTACATTACATATCAAACTGTTTGAACTTTCTCAAATTCTAAGCCGGTTAGTTTGTTCTGATTATAAATTTCAATAAAACGTTCGGTACAGAATACAGTGTTTCCCATACCTTCAATATAAAAAATATCATAGCCTTTCCATGTTGATTCGATAATATAAGGAGTTCCCTCATGATAACTACACCCAGGCGTTGCATATCTTTTACGACCACATTTTGAACAGTCCACAGTTAGCTCAATATTTGTCTTTTGAAAGTCCAATTCCGCTCCTTGCTTCAAAAGCAATCTGTAGTATTGTGGCGGGTCATTAGGGATTTTTTTTACTGCGGCATAACCATAGCAGTTTCTTATCTCTTGCAATTTTTGCTCAGTTAAATCTCTGAATGAAATCATTTCAATATTACCGAAATCAACCGCGTTGTTAAAATTTTCAATCAGTATTTTCTTAGTTTTTTCAGAAACTATGCCGCGAATCTGTGATGATAAAAAATCCGCGTAATGCTCTCTGTCCATAAAAATTTTCATGTTCCATTTTTTATCCTTAAACATTTGCTGATAATTAGGTGTGACCCGCTCTATACCACAAACAGGACAAAGTGTTCGTTTGTATTCTGTAATTTCCGCAAGACATCCACACGCGAACCTTTTTCTTTTCCCAAAATCAATCATAACGCGAAAGAAATCCATTGTACTTTTCTCCCAATGCTACATATCGTAATTATACCCTTTTCAGTTACTCTATTTCTTTCCACTTCGGGACGATAAATTCCCGGAATTTTCATATCAGGCCAATAACCAGACTGTACCCATTCATCCTCCGCTTTTATTATACGCAAAGTATATAAACCTATGTTTTCAGGATGAATTGTATCTTCTGTATATTCAATAATAAAAGCAACATATTTTTGTTTATCTGTATCAATATAAAATTTTGACTTCACTTCTGTTGTTCTATTACCATACTCATTTAGTGAGCTAAACATCGAACCTGTATTTTTATAAGATACAAACTCACCTTGAAAAAAATCAAATAAATAATCTATATCTTCATCTATTGACGTTGATTCTTCAAGAGCCTTTTCTGAGAATAGTAATTTTAATGCATCCTTATCTTTGTTTTTTAGCGTATCTAGTATTTTTTCGAATCGTTTTACAGCTTTTGTGCTGGAATCATCAAAAAACATAAATGGTAACCCCCTTGTACATGAAGTGGTAAAGAAAATAATTATAAACAATGTATATAACCTATGTCTGCTATTCATTATATTACCCCCTAAGGTCAAAATTCTACAATAACTTCATATACATCATCATTAAATGTCAATCTTGGATTACGTCCAGCGGGAGAATTTCGTAATCCACGTATACGCAACGGTATCAAGCCCCTGAGGGGGCTTGGCTCTTTTAAGGTATGGATTAACTGTCCGACCACATGGTTCATGTGGTCGGACGGACGGGTCAGCCACCGTTGTGTGTCCCTTACACTACGATCGTTTTGTTGCTTCTCCCATAAAGCTTTTATGTACTTTTCCATATCATCATTTCCAATCCGTTCCGTAGCTTCTTTCGCTGTTTCCAAACAAGATTCATCAAGAGTTGCCCCATATTCCAGTAATAAATCAACTATTGTAAACGTACTGTACTTTATAGCGGAATTTATCGGCAACTTCCCGTTCTTCTCAAAGTATTTTTTATATGCTTCATCCATGTTAAAAGAAAACGGAGCCAAGCCGTCTGCGCCTTTGAAATTGGGGTCTGCACCCGCTTCCAGAAACAGTTTTATCAGCCTGTACACCACGTCTTCACGGCGTGTCCGAATATTCTCCATGAGGTTTTCATTCGGGTGTTTTTCCGAAAGAATCGGTGTGGCAAATATTATTTGATAAAGATAAGGTCTATTTTTCACATCGGCACCGTACTTTATAAACAACATAGCTTTTTCATAATTATTGCATACACGCCACAGCGGGTTTGTGTCATACCATGGTATTGCCGCCGTAGCATTCATAAAATTAGGATCATGCCCGTCTTTTAAAAACACTTCTATTTCTTCAACGGTTCTAAGTATAACAGTATAGTAAAACGCTTCTTCTTCTGCGGGTACCTTTTTAAAAGGGATGCCGAAACCGAACCCCGGAACCGGTGCGCGTTGGCAAGAGAAAAATCCGAAAATGCAAACCATGCAAAAGCAAATAACCATAACAATCTTATTCATCTTTTTTTGCAAAACTTTTCCCCCCGATGTTACATATCGTAATTATACCCTTTTCAGTTACTCTATTTCTTTCCACTTCAATATTTCCTTATTATTTGAATAATTCCTAATATAAGTTGGATAAAATATGCAAAAACCGGAAGGAGTATCAATTTTTTCATGTTTGCATTTTTAATACGTTCAAGTGCTTTCTCATCAAAAACAAGGTACAAGAGTAAAATAACCATCACTATTGTTAACCCATTTTCAGATGATAAATATATAGCAATTTCCCGAAACATCATCACTCCCCATTGAAAAATTGTATCTTTCTATTGTCCACGCAACGGTATCAGTTACCGTTGCTTCTTCTGTTTATATTACCGCTGTCAAATCCTTGCGGACAGGCTGTATTCACTCTTTGTTATCGGGATTCCTATGCTATATAAATATTCAGGAGCTATATCTATAGTTCCATTGTGCCAGACAACAGTACCATAATCAATATACACGTCTTTAAATGAATTCAAGTCCCGTAAAAATCTGAAAGCCGATTCATCAAGAAGTGATGAAATATCGACCTCTTTTTCTTCGCCTGTAGAAAAACGGATAAATAATTTATAATTGTCCAGCGGACGCACGTATTTAACCGTTAGTACAGGAGTTGGGTTATCGGCATATACAATACCATTTAGTTCATACATAATTTATTATTATCTTAATGGTTCTATTTTGTCAAAGGGCTGGCTTTGCACAGCTTTGTTCCATGCTGAGTATAATTCTTCTTCATGCAGAATTAGCCAAGCCTGTATCAACTTAAATTGTTTTGAGGGCATACTTCCGCCCAACAATTCACCGTCAAGCCCGATTGACGCTTCATATTCAGCCCAAGTTACATGAACATGCGGCTTATTATGCTAAGTAGTATCTTTAAATAACATTCTGATAATAATACCGTTAAATCTGCACAATTCAGGCATCATTTGCCCCCTATACGATATTTTATATCAATTTTTATGTTCATTCCACCCTAGGCGTTGCAAATTTCCCAATTCCATGTTATTCTATAAAAATGAGATACTTAGTACCCAACGACTACATGGCTGACCCTGCCGTTCATGTCTTTAACGGCAAGGTTTTTATCTATCCTTCCCATGATTGGGAAAGCGATGTCCCCGAAAACGACAACGGCGACCACTTCAATATGAAGGATTACCATGTCTTTTCTATGGATGATGTTGAAAATGGGCAGGTGACGGATCACGGCGTGGTTTTGGATGTAAAAGACATCCCTTGGGCTGGACGCCAGTTGTGGGACAGCGATGTCGCCTGCAAAAACGGCAAATATTACATGTATTTCCCGTTAAAGGACAAAAATGATGTTTTCCGTATCGGGGTGGCAATCGCCGACCGTCCTGAAGGACCCTTTATTCCGCAGAGCGACCCAATTCGAGGGAGCTACAGCATAGACCCCGCTGTTTTTGAAGAAAATGGCAGTTACTATATGTACTTTGGCGGATTATGGGGCGGTCAGCTTCAGCGTTACCGTGACAACAAGGCGCAGGAAAACCCCTCCATCCCGGCGGACAGCGAAGCGGCTCTTCCGGCGCGGGTGGCAAAATTAAGCGGCGATATGCTCCAGTTTGCCGAAGAATCCAAGCCGGTTGTTATACTTGATGAAAAAGGCAAACCCCTTACTCAGGGCGATACCACTAGGCGCTTTTTTGAAGCTTCATGGATGCACAAGTACAATGGCAAATATTATTTCACCTATTCAACGGGGGACACTCATTTTCTGTGTTACGCGACAGGCGACAGCCCCTACGGTCCTTTCACATATCAGGGCGTGATTCTTACGCCGGTAGTTGGCTGGACAACACATCACGCTATCGTGGAGTATAAAGGGAAGTGGTATCTTTTCCACCATGACAGCGTCCCTTCCGGCGGACGGACATGGCTAAGGAGTTTGAAAGTTACGGAATTGACATACACTCCTGACGGGAAGATAAATACAATTAATGGCGGTGGAGGCTGAGTTTGGACAAGGAAAAAGCAAAAAAAAATCTGAAAACGATTTTAGACAAGATGTACGATGACGCTAATTTATCTTTACTGCATGAGTACAATAAACTCTATAAAAAAGAGATTTCCATCTTCAAGCGATCATGGACTGCCGCTTGGCTTTTTATGTACTATGACCAGAGAGAAACGCCGCGTCCGCAAAACGCAGAAAGACAGCAAAAACCGGAAAAGACGTTTACTGCCGAAAGAAATACGTCAAATGTTCCTTATGAACAAATAACTCTGCCCGAAGAAGGCTCAAAGAGGCTTTTTATCAGCATAGGGAAGAACCGCCGTCTGTTTCCAAAAGAGGTTATTACCCTTATCATGTCAAAAACATCGTCGGCGAGAGAAGATATTGGCGTTATAAGAATACTTGATAATTATTCGTTTGTGCAGGTAAGAGACATAAAAGCCGATGAAATTATCACTTCTCTTAACGGGCTTAGATTTCGCGGCAGGACTTTAGCGGTAAATTACGCCAAGCCCAAATCCAGCGAAGTTGAAACCGATAGCTAGTAGGCTTTAACAAAACATTTTTTCGCAAAATATTCACACAAAGGCACAAAGAGTAGCGCTTTATTTGTCAACGGTGCGTTTCCTTCCATATCTTTTCTTTACTAATGAAGAAAAGGCTTGAAGAATACGCTTAGCCTACCGAATTCTCCATTCTTCCCCCTTTGTGTCCTCTGTGCCTCCGTGCCTTTGTGTGAGGTCTTTTTCGATCTTTGTGCCTTCGTGCCTTTGTGTGAGGTGTTTTCGGAAAAATATTTGCTAAAAAGATATTAACCGGAATAAATATAAGAACAAAAAGATAAAAATTATATTGACTATTATTCCAACCAGTATTAAAGCCCACGCGAACACTTCCAATGTGTAGGCGCGTATCGCGTAACGTTTCGCGTGAAGGGGAGGGGAGCCGGACAATAGTCCAAAACGGCACAGGTCATAGTTTGCCCTTAATTTTCTCGAGTTCCAGCTCATTCTGCGGTACATTACCGTTAGCAGAAAGCCGGGCGGCAAAAGCGGAAGGATCGGGATGAAGACTGCCACCAGCGAAGTTATTACAGTAAGACGGAATGCAGGTCTGCCCAAAAAAGAAGAGGCTATGTAAATAAGAGACAAAGCCCCTATTACAAGCGAAATGGGAGTGAGGGTGTTCCAGTATTCGTTGCGTGTTCTTGCCGCTCTTATAATCAAACTTGATAATTCTGTAACAGAAGAATTTTCCGCTTCTGCCTTGCTTTCTGAAGCTGTAGTGTTATAAAAAATCACCATTAAAGGAGTTTCTTTTAATGAAGTAAAACTTAATCTGTTATCCTGTGTTTTTATCCGTCCGCCTATAAAAACTTTTGAACCTTCCGTTAAAGTTGAAACACGGTTCCATCGAATTGGTTCAGGCGGCTCAGGGATTCCGTCCCCTTCGTACTTTGGCAATAAAAAGCATTTTGTCTTTTCCAGAGATACGGGCATTGTCAAATCTTCGCCCCTGACCCAAAGCATGCGCCCGTCTATTATCGACTCAATTCCTCCTGTAAAGCGGAAAATGCCGCCTTCTTCATCAAGCTGACGGTATTTGCGGTAATCGAGCATTGGGCAAAGGCGCAGATCGTTAAAACGGTTTCTGAACTTTTTCCACTTGTAACGGTTAAAGAAACCGCCGGCTATCGGGATAATCCCGTACCAGATCACTACAATTATAAATATGACTAGAAAAATTGAAAATCTCGTGCTATTATCCCTCCATGTCTGAAAAAAACATAATCCATTTAACTGTAGGGCAAATCGCTACCAATTGCTGGATATATCCGCTTGGCGACGGCACTGCCGCGGTTATCGATCCGGGCGATGAAGCGGATGCGATTATCTCAGCGTTAAAAAGAGCAGAGCTTATCCCTAAATTTATTTTACTCACACATGGGCATTTTGACCATATCAACGCGGTGCCTCAAATAACGGAAACTTTCAGCCCAAAGCCGCAAATCGCCGTCCACCGTCTTGATTCACACTATTTTGGCGAAGACGCCTACAAAGTCCATTCTGTGAGCATCAAAGCCGCGATGGGCAGTTCTGATTTTATCGATACTTTCTGGAAAGAAATGCCGCCTGCGGACATTCTGCTTGAAGAGGGCAGTGTGATTGGTCCGTTTATAACGTTGCATCTTCCGGGGCACACCGGCGGAAGCGCCGCTTTTTTTGACCAGGAAAACGGCATACTTTTTACCGGGGACACCCTTTTCAGGAGCGGCTACGGACGCACCGACCTTCCCGGCGGCGATGGAAAGCAAATAATCGCCAGCCTTCGCAGACTATTTGCCATGGACGGAAAGATCGCCGTATATCCGGGACACGGCGGAACGACCACTATTGAAAGGGAGCGTGGTTAGTAAAGAGCAATGGGGGAACGGTGCTGTAACAATACGCGGCGTTGTTTACCCAATGAGCAGTGAGCAATGATATAGACGGGAATTTCTGGAATAGCAGAATTATGACACCTTAAATCCTTTTCAAAATCCGCCGTTTATTATATACTGAAGTCAAGATGTTTTTAAATTCAAAACAACCATGGAAATATTATGTTTCCGGTTATTGAGTTCAATGAAGCTGCTTTTAAGCATGATGTCTCAGAAGCCAATATCCGTTATGCTTTGTGGCACCCGCTTCATGAACAATTACTTGAAGCTTATAAAAACAAATGGCTGGTTGTTGGGTATGATACTGTTGGAAATCTTCTTGAAGTTGCTTATAATATAATTGATGATGATACAGTAAATGTGTTTCACGCCATGCCATGTAGAAAGAAGTTTTTAGGTCAGCTTGACTTATAGGAGAAGATTATGGCTAGAATGACGGAAAAAGAAGCAGATACTCTTGATGAGGAAATTACCAATGCCGATATATCGCTAAAACCTTGTGAAGGTGGCATCTTTACCCGTCAGCGGGAACTGCTTGACGCTTTAGACAGGGCAAGCGCCGATTATATTATTACTCGCGCTATGGCAACAAATAAAATGCCTCTGCAAATTCTTGGCGAAATGGTACATGAAAAAATTACCGCATATAGTTAATGAAATATTCATTTTTCTTTTAATATTAAAATAAAAACTTTTAATAAAATAGCGGAGAGCAATAAAGGAGACATCACAATGACAACAGCATTACAACTTATAAACGCCTCAGAAAAGGGGGATGTCCAAACCGTTAAATCATTACTAAAGGAGGGCGTTTATATCCATTCGCAGGATAAGGAAGGCAGGTGCGCTCTTGTAGCCGCCGCTTACAAGAATAATCTTGAAATTGTCGATTTGTTGATTGCCGCGGGAGCGGATGTCAATATGAAAGACAATACCATTCAAAGCGCGTATTTGATTTCAACCATGGAGGGATGTGGATATATTGAACTGCTTAGGAAAGTCCTCAAAGCCGGAGCGGATGTACACAGCACTGACAGTGATAACGGAACAGGGCTAATTCGGGCTTCCGACCGTGGGCATGTTGAAATCATCAAAGAACTTTTAAAGACCGATATTCGTGTCAATCATATTAACAGGATTGGATGGACAGCGTTGCTTGAGGCGATCATATTGGGCGGCGGAGATGAACGGCATACGGAAGTTGTGCGTCTGTTGATTGACGCAGGCGCGGATGTTAATTTGGCGGATAAAGACGGGGTTACACCGCTAGCGCACGCAAAAAACAGGAACTATACCGGTATTATTAAAATATTGGAAAGTTCAGGGGCAAAATAAATGAGCGAAGAGCAGACGGGAATTTCAGGAATAGCAAAAAAGGAGATAACACAATGACAACAGCATTACAACTAATAAACGCCTCAGAAAAAGGGGATGTCCAAACCGTTAAATCATTACTAAAGGAGGGCGTTTATATCCATTCGCAGGACAAGGAAGGCAGGTGCGCTCTTGTAGCCGCCGCTTATAAGAACAATCTTGAAATTGTCGATTTATTGATTGCCGCAGGAGCGGATGTCAATATGAAGGACAATACCCTTCAAAGCGCGTATTTGATTTCGACCTCAGATGGATTTACAGAACTGTTAAAGAAAACTCTTCTAGCAGGAGCGGATGTTTACTGCACGGACAGCTACAACGGAACAGGGCTTATCCGAGCCGCCGACCGGGGTCATGTTGAAATCATAAGAGAGCTTTTAAAGACAAATGTCCGTGTCAATCATATCAACAAGATTGGATGGACAGCGTTGCTTGAGGCGATCATATTGGGCGACGGAGGGGCGCGGCATACGGAGGTTGTTCGTCTATTGGTTGACGCCGGAGCGGACGTTAATTTGGCGGATAAAGAGGGAGTGAGTCCGCTGGCTCACGCTAAAAGCAGGAACTTTTCAAGCATCATTAAAATACTGGAAGATTCAGGGGCAAAATAGGGTGAAAACTAGGCAATTCGGGTAATTGACTAAATTCCCCATTTCTGGTAATCTATATAAAATTGACAAATAAATATGGAGGTTATTATGAAAGTAGCGATTAATGGTTTCGGGCGTATTGGACGCCTCGTTTTTCAGTCATTGGTAGGGCAGAACCTGCTTGGAAAGGATAAAGTTGACATTGTAGCCGTAACGGATATTGTTACAGATGCCAAATACTTTGCCTATCAGTTAAAGTACGACTCAACTCAGGGGCGGATGCAGGCTGATATCAAGACAAAAAAGAGCGCGAGCGCCGCTGAAGATGATATTTTAGTAGTAAATGGTCATGAAATTCAGTGCGTAATGGCGGAAAAAGAAGTGAAAAATCTGCCGTGGGCAAAACTGGGCGTTGAATATGTCCTTGAATGTACAGGTCTTTTTACCGACGACAGAGCGTTTGATCACCTTACGGCGGGAGCCAAAAAGGTAATCATTTCCGCTCCTGCAAAAGGCAAAGAAAAGAAAATCAACACATTTGTAATGGGTGTAAATCACGAAAAATACAATCCGGCGGAGGATCACGTCATTTCCAACGCGAGCTGTACCACTAACTGTCTCGCCCCCATCGTATATGTGCTTCTTAAAGAAGGTTTTGGAATTGAAACCGGTCTTATGACCACAATTCACTCCTACACCGCGACCCAAAAAACCGTTGACGGTCCTTCCAAAAAGGACTGGAGAGGCGGACGCGCCGCGGCTGTCAACATCATTCCGTCCACCACAGGCGCGGCGAAAGCCGTAGGCGAAGTTCTTCCCGAAACCAAAGGAAAACTCACCGGAATGAGCTTCCGTGTACCCACCCCCACAGGCTCTGTAGTAGACCTGACATTCCGCGCGACAAAAGACACTTCTATAGAAGAAATCAACGGCGCTTTCAAAAAAGCCGCGGACAGCTATCTTAAAGGCGTACTTGAATTTCAACAGGATGAAATTGTATCGACAGACATCGTTCACAACACAAACACATCGATTTACGACAGCCTTGCGACACTTCAGAACAACCTCCCCGGAGAAAAACGTTTCTTCAAGGTAGTTTCATGGTACGACAACGAATGGGGTTACTCAAACAAAGTAGTCGATTTATTGAAGTATATTGATAGCAAGAAATAACCCGCCGTATGGGGTATTTTGGTACAAGGGGATCAACGAATGAGCGCGAATATTAACTTTAATATTATTCGTTTTAATTCGTTCTATTCGTGTAATTCGTTGACTCTTCTTTGTATCATGTTAGTTAGTGAGTAGTTGAAAAAAATTGGAGGGAATAGTTATGATAAAGACCGTAAAAACCGTAGACTTAAAAGGCAAACGTATAATTATGCGTGTTGACTTTAACGTACCTATGAAAGACGGGGTAGTGCAGGACGATACCCGAATTGTAGCGGCATTGCCTACCATTAAATATATTCTGGAGCAGGGAGCTAAATCCCTTACCCTGATGTCCCACCTTGGCGATCCTTCCAAGGACGCGAAGAAGGCAAAAGAAAAAGCCGAGAAAGACGGAAAGTCTTTTGATGAAGCTACATATATCAAAGGCAAATGCCGCATGGCTCCTGTCGCCGCGTATCTTCAAAACAAACTTGGCAAACCTGTAATTTTTGCCGGAGAAGACGGCTGTTATGGGAAGAAAGCGTTTATCGAAAGCCAGAGCGACGGCTCTGTAATCATGCTTGAAAATACCCGTTTCCATAAAGAAGAGACGGCGAAGGACGCATCTGACCTTGACAAGCTGGCAAAAGAGCTCGCGACTTACGGCGAAATATTTGTCAATGACGCGTTCGGCACTGCCCACCGCGATCACGCTTCAACAGCGTCAATAGCGAAGTTTGTTCCTGTATCGGTTGCCGGTTTCCTCATGGAAAAAGAAGTCAACTATCTTGAGCCTATTGTTACAAATCCGCAAAAACCGTTAGTTGCTATTATCGGCGGAGCGAAAGTTTCATCTAAAATAGCGGTTCTTGAAAGCCTCTTAAAAAATTCAAGCGCGCTCATTATCGGCGGCGGCATGGCGTATACTTTCCTTAAAGCGCAAGGTCACAAAATAGGGAAGTCGTTAGTTGAAGACGACCAGCTTGACACGGCGAAAAAGATTCTTTCTGCCGCGGAAAGTACGAAGGTACAGATTGTTCTGCCTGTGGATCATGTAGGCGCGACATCTTTTGACGCGTCTTCTGTTCCCGTTCCTGTTGACGGTCTTGATCTCCCCGACAATTTGTTGGGACTGGACGTAGGACCGAAGACCCTCGCCAAGTACAAAGAAGTTCTGGCTGTAGCGAAAACAATTGTGTGGAACGGACCTGTCGGCGTTTTTGAATTTGACGCTTTCGCGAAAGGAACGGAAGAAGTCGCTATACTTGTAGCTGAAGCTACCGGCAAGGGCGCGATCACCGTAGTAGGCGGCGGCGACTCAGTAGCGGCTGTCAACAAATTCGGTCTTGCCTCAAAGATGAGCCATGTAAGCACCGGCGGCGGCGCTTCACTTGAGTTGCTGGAAGGGAAAAAACTGCCCGGAATTGAAGTGTGCAAAGGCTAATGAATGCCTAACAACACCGCTATTTCCTACCATTCTTGCGGAGAATAGATACCTTCTGGTACAGTAACAGTAAACGTATCTCCTGACGGCTCTATAACATAAAAACCGTTTTTTAGGGCAAATGTTTTTTCTTTATTATTAAAGACCATGCCGGCAACGGCGCCTAAAAATTGCCGCTTGTGTCCGTGCAAATTTGCATGCGTACGTATTTTCTCCATGCGCCGCACATGCTCGATGATATCCTCCGTAGTCGGCTTGGACTTGACTTCGACAATCATTCTCTTTTCGCCATTTGTCAAAGTAATGTCAACTTCGGTGAATATATTATTTTCTTCATCTTCTATGACGGAATGGGGATATGCCTCGGTAAAACCGAAACCCATTTCCCGGAATCTTTTTACGAGATTCGGCATGACCATATATTCAATCATTTCACCAAAACGATTACCGAGTTTTCCGATACGTTTATCAGTTTCTTTGATAATTCGGTCGGTTTCTTTTTGCCGTTCCTTTTGCTCTTCAGCGTTTTCCTTCATAATGCGGTCAATTTCTTTATGCCGTTCCTTTTGCTCTTCAGAGTTTTCCTTGAGAATCCGATCAATTTCCCTGTGTCGTTCAGCGCTTTCTCTGAGAGTCTGCCTGACTTCCTGCAAACCAGCCCACACTGACTCAAAGGTTGGGGGATTGGCTGTTTGTGTCGCTTCCATAACAATAGCTCCTATCTCTTAATATACTACTTTTCAGAGTTTTTCACAATTAACCTGTTAAAAACCCCGCCCGACCGCATAAACAACGTTTTTTCGGTCAGGCAAAACTTGTACGGGAACCGGAGAGGTCCCCGTACAAGAAAAAGTTATACTTATATGGCGTGCAGATAGCGTGGCGCTTGCTCGAAACTGAAAAAAAGTTGAAAAAAAATGCAAAGGCGCCTAATGATGCATAGCGTAGCTATGTGGATGAATAAATCAGCACGGCGTGGCGCACAATAAACGTGACCAAGATGAAAAACGCGCGAAGGCTTTAGCCTGAGCGGTGCGCCTTACACGAATATAACGAATGAACGCGAATGAAGACTTAAGGAAGAGATCATGAAGGATAACCTTTCTTATTTCATAAGATCATTCGTCTTAATTCGTGTAATTCGTTGATAAAAATTCTTTCGATTTACTCATTGTTACTGAGCTTTTCGTTCACGGGTGGGGCGTACTACCGATTTTTTTAGAGTCTCTATAAAGGCAAGAAGGGCACGCAGTTCGCTCTCGTTCATTTGCTCGACATCCATAATTATTTTTCTTTGCAGACTTGTTAAATTGCGCCCCCGCCCCGAGAGCATTTTGGGGTCTTTGCCCTTTACAATCCAGTCATACGAATAGCCGTATAATTGCTCAATTGCCATAGCAGTCCTGTTGGACATTCCCGATTCATCCCTGATGACCTTGGAAATATAGCTGTCCGTTACTTTAATGCTCTTGGCAAATTCTTTCTGTTTTAATCCGCTTTCATTGATTATTATTCTCATTCGGTCAGACAGAGCCATTTATACAGAATACCACAAAAAATACAGATGGGCAATGGAGATTTTTTTTCAAAATTAGTATTTTTCCGCTTGACAAATGTATTAAATCAATAGTAAATTGTATTTACTCAATTTATATGAAAGAGGCGTTATGGCGGATAGTCACAGGATAAAAGGTGAAATTATCAGTTTTGTCCGAAATTCCACGGAAGAGGAAGTTTCCAAAGTAGCTGTTTTTATCGCCGGAATGCAAGCCCAGAAAAGCCTGCCCGACTGCCAAAAGAAGGCGAACAACGGCTTATCTGTTGTGAAAATCGCTTTGGGGAAGAAGTGATGCTTATTCATCGAATTGAAATTAAGTAAACAAGACTCGTATGAGTTTTGAAATATTTGAAAGGAAGGAAAATTATGAAAAAGAAATGGTTTTTAATGACGGCAATTGCTGTTGTCGTGCTGTTGGTCACCTCAAGTTGTTTCTCATTAGGTGGCACTCCGGCTGAGAAACAACCTTATCCCACCGGTACTGAATTGTATCCGGCGATTTATGGGACATTTTCGGAACTATATCCAAACGCTAGGTATTTGGATATAGACTTTTACAACAACAAATATGTTCTTACGGGCATAACAGGGTATGCGATTACTACGCCTCTCTCTTATGACATGACAGTACAATTATCTCAAACCGGTGAGATTGATATTTCGTATGCGAACATATATTCGCGTGATGAAAAAGGGTGGAGTAGAGTTGAATCATTTGGATTTTATAACTTTAATCAGGTAGCAAGTACTATTTCTGCAAAAATGGTGGCAATAGCCAATAATCAGGCAGATTTTGATCGTCATGAAAGGGCGGCGATGGCAGATATAAAATTCGTCTATACAATTATGAAAGATTTTACGGGGCTTGCTTTTGGAGATTTTATTGAGAAGTATGCCAAAGGGTCTATCTTTAATATCAGTGGACCTATTTCTGATGTAAGAGAGTCCAGCAGGGTAATAAACGGAACGACGTATAGATACCTTGTTACATTAAGTCAGAATTTGGTTGAAAGGAATGCGAATTTATATTTTTCTTCCCTTCTTGGCGACATTGTCTATTGTAGATTCTACACGAATCAGAGTGATGTAATCAGGCTAAGTAGAACTGCCGTATTATCAGTACAAGGGACTCTTATAGGAGCGAGTCAGGGTTCGATTGGTACAGGGATATCTTTAGAAATGGTAGACATAAGGTAAAAATTTATTTCATTCACTAAGGTACGAAGGTTGAGGTTTGTGAGTTTTCCTCATCCTCCATGCCTTGGTGTTTTTTGCGCTATGTAACCAACCCCGCACTTCCTTTGTTCTAGAAGTGAGGACAAAACATGAGAATTTATACCGTTTGCGTCAGCCTGCTGGCTGTTTTTTTCGTAACCGCTTGTGATTGGGACTTCGATTCCAACTCTTTTGATTATAACTTGCAGGGAACATGGGTTACCAATAGTGGCGGTTATTATTCAGGGACGCTTATAATAACTTCTGACCGTATTACCATTCAAGGGTATCAGGCGCTTTGGAGTAATGATAATCAATGTCCTTTCAAAGATTTCCCCAGAGGATATCCCCTTAAAGGATATTCAGATAAAGGAAAACTCTTTATTGAATATGGCGGTGTGCTGAAGGAAATTCCTTATGAATATACGGCTATCTATCCGTCGCCGTATTACGATAGAGAAAGATACCTGCTCCTTCATTTTGGCGGTCGTCCTGAATCGCTTATAGCGTACGAAACAAGTTATTAATCCAATGGAAGAAAGCGTCCAAAACCAAATTATAAGACTCTCCACACTCAAGTTGAGACCTTACAGAGAATTTATAAGAGGATTGCTGAGAATAGAAGAGCAGGGTATAGTCTTTGAAAAAGACTACCGGGAACTTCGCGCTTTGTTTCAGGGGCAGATTATGATATATCTAAAAAAAGAACTCGCGAAAGTAATTGCAGATAACTTGACGGCTATTGGAGGGTTTGTAGGCATTGGGAGTGAAAATTCAAGGCTTCGCGAGGAAGTGCGGACTCCGGTCTTGGCGATTATCAATATTTTGATGGATAACATGGGGTTTGGAAAAAAACTGGATGAAACATTTATAGAGGAAATGGAAAAAGCGGAGGATGAATTCTTCCCACGGCTTTTCAGGCAGGCAATAAAAGAGGCGCT
The DNA here is from genome assembly GCA_031254315.1 of Treponema sp. Taxonomy (GTDB): domain Bacteria; phylum Spirochaetota; class Spirochaetia; order Treponematales; family Breznakiellaceae; genus WQXQ01. Next base: position 25,196 of record JAIRUQ010000063.1, on the reverse strand, counting down.
TGATAATGTTCTTGTAAATCAAAGCGATTATTGTTTGTTTAACAGGGGAGAGTATGTACAGGAAAAAGACGGCGAATATATTGAATTTCCTTTTATCAACCATCACCCATTTGGCTGTAAAGTAATGATAGGACCTTTTACAAATAAGGTAGATACTAAGATTCTTTTTCAGTTGTATGTTCCCCATTATATCACCAGGTCTCCTCTATTTAAGCCTGAGAATGAATTAGATTGGGACAACTTTGTGCTGATCGGTATTGATAACCGTGAACTGCCTTTAAGCGTCTCGATCCCGCTTAAAGATTCCTACCTTATAGAACTGGAACTGGAAGACAGCTACAATGATTATATTTCATCATTTTCACTGGATGACAGAAATTCCGTTGCCCCATACCGCCGCAATTATGCCGAGGTTGCCTTTGCCCTGGGACAGAGGGCAAAATACATTTTCCTTCATGCCATTGTCGCGCAGGAGTTAATGCGTCTGTATGATTATATTGCCAAACTTAGAGGGTTGGACGATACCTACAACTCATGGGAAGAATTGGACGAAAACGGGGATATTATCCCTGAGCCTCTATATTGATTACCCGTCTTGTCCATATTTCCATTTTAGGATATAATCTCAATATCGCTATTAATTAAGGAGTAAATATGAGCAGATCATACTATATCGCCGGAAACTGGAAGATGCACAATACAAGGGCGCAGTCCGCGGAATTGGCGCAGGCGCTTGTTACGGAGTTAAAGGACGGCAAGCATAAGTACCTTGTAGCGCCAACTTTTTCAAGCATTGAAACTGTTTCCGCTATTGTGGAAGGCACGAACATCCGCCTTGGAGCGCAGAATTGCGCCGCCGAGGAACAGGGAGCGCATACCGGGGAGGTTTCGGTATTACAGCTTAAAGACCTTGGCGTGCAGACAATTATTCTTGGGCACAGCGAAAGGCGGCACACATATAAGGAAGACGACGTACTTATAAACAAAAAGGTAAAACTCGCCCTTAAGCACGGGTTTGAGGTAATTCTCTGTATCGGGGAATTGCTTGAAGAGCGCGAGGCGGGAAAAGTTGAAGAAGTTTGCGAAAGGCAGACGGTCAAAGGTCTTGAGGGAGTAGACGCATCTGATTTGGGGAATGTCGTGATCGCCTACGAGCCTGTCTGGGCTATTGGGACGGGAAAGACAGCAACCCCCGAAGACGCCGAAGTAGTACATGCTTTTGTACGCAAAGTGATTGCTTGTCTTTACGGCGACAACGCGGCATCAAAAATGATAATTCAATACGGCGGCTCTGTAAAAGCGGATAACGCGGCTCAGCTTATGGCAATGGAAAATATTGACGGCGCGCTTGTTGGCGGAGCTTCATTAAAAGTTGATACATTCGTGCCTATTGCGAAATTTAAGTCATGAGTTTTTTCTGTCTTTTGTGGGTTCCACTGTTTTACCTCTTGCGCCGTTCTTTCTGGGACGGCAAAACTACAGGCGGAGTGTGGGCATTACTGTTGGGTAGCATTACGGCAATTATTCAATTCTTCACGGGCGATCTTATAAGCCCGGGAGGTTTTGGATTTTCACGCTGGCTTTTTGGTTTTGTTGATATCGTAAGCCTTCCGGTTGTTTTGTCGCTCGTGATATATTTGATAATTATCATTTTTCAAGGTAATTCTTCGGGAGTTGATTTCGCCAACTTTGCCCTGCTGTGGCTCATTCCCATAGGAGCGTTACGCGCATTAAGCTGGAGTTCAGGAAGCGATCCAATCATGCTGGTAATGGCTCCTATTCTTTGGACGGCTCTGGCGGCAGGCATTCCCTTCTTTATTAATCGGTTGATGGACAGTTCACGCTGGTACACTTCCGCGTTTTCTATCCTCTGCATTTTGGCGTTACCCGCCGCCGCCGCCGCCGTTTACTGGGCGTTCTTCGCGCAACAGACATGGCTTGGTTTCGCTTTGTTAGCTGTAACAAATGTTCCCCTTGTACTTTCGTTTACGCAAGCCGCCAAGAGTTGATCATCGAATAATAGAAGAGATAGAAGAGGATCAACGAATGGACACGAATAAGACGAATTGCACGAATGAATCCATAGAAATATTCGTGTCATTCGCTCAATTCGTGTAATTCGTTGATCTTTCTTCGTCTTTTTGTCTAGTCTTTATACTGCGCAAGACAAAGTTCGTAGTAGCGCGCCCCTAACACGGAGATTGTAAATATTTAAGGTTGACAAATCTTAATTCTAAGATAAAATTGTTTTTAAGTAGATAAAAGGAAAATAATATGAATGTTTTAAAATTAGGCTTAAAAATATCATTTTGGGGAGTACTATTAATAATCATTTTTTTTATAATATTTGGATTATATTTTTATTTTTCAATATTTAATAATCAAAAAAATATTGAAAATATTCCATGGGAAACAGCAGAAGTAAAATTTTTAGGTCTCGCCTATACTGATGATAGTTATGATAGTATATATGAATATCATATTGAACGTATATCAAGAGAAAATATTATAGATGATTTTAATAAATATTTTAAAATATACTGTACAGCACCTATAAATTTTAAAAATATTATTTATGAAGGTTCACGATTGGTTGTTGATTTGGATATGGATATAAATAAAGGAGAAACTTTCGGTTCATTTGGAGGTAGAGTATATAGAGTAGAACTGCTATATACATTTGCAAGTTTTCCTAATGTGCAGGAAATTATATTTTTATTTCGTGGTGAAAAAGATTTATATGGTGGAGGGCATTTTAATATTTCTGGAGTTTTTGATGCTGTAAAAATATCAAATTTAGATGAAACATATGATTTGGATTATTCATACATTTTTGAATTAAATACAGAGAAGAGGCTTTTAATCGGCAAAGATCGTTTTGAAAATTAAAATAAGTTTAGATAAAAAAAATTGAATTAACAACTATTAATCAGAGAGGTTGGCAAGTTACAATTGGTCATTGGTGAGATAGAATGAAGAAAACAAAAAATACATTAAAACTCCGTGACCTCCGTGGTTTATCTTCTTGATCCCCTTGAACTAAAGTTTTTGAACAATTTTATTCGTCTTCATTCGCTCAATTCGTGTAATTCGTTGATCTTTCTTCGTCTTTTTGTTTAGTCTTTATACTGCGCAAGACAAAGTTCATAGTAGCGTCCCTTCAAAGCCATAAGCTCCTCGTGTGATCCGCTCTCTACAATTTCTCCGTCGCTTAAAAACATTATTCGCGTACAGTTTCTAATCGTAGAAAGACGATGGGCGATGATAAATGAAGTGCGTCCTTTCATCAATGTTTGAATCCCCTCCTGCACAAGCTGTTCAGTACTTGTGTCGATACTGCTTGTGGCTTCATCCAGAATTAAAATCCTTGGATTGGAAATGAGAGTGCGGGTGAACGCCAAAAGCTGGCGCTCTCCCGCTGAAATGCCGCCTCCGCGCTCGGTTATCGCTGTGTCATAACCGGAGGGCAGTTTTTCAATAAAGTTGTGAGCGCCGGTAAGTTTTGCGGCGGCGCGGATTTCTTCGTCTGTAGCGTTAAGTTTCCCGTAACGGATGTTGTCGGCTATCGTTCCTGTAAACAAAAAATTGTCCTGTAACATAATTCCCATTTGGCTCCTAAGGGACTGCATGGTAACCTTCATTACATCCTGATTGTCAATTAAAACCTGCCCCTCTTCTATATTGTAAAAACGCGAGAGCAGATTTACGATGGTGGTTTTCCCCGCTCCTGTAGGACCTACAATCGCTATACTTTCACCGGGATGACCGTTAAAACTTACATTATTCAGCACTTTTTTAGTTCCGTCATAGCTGAAACTGACATTTCTAAACTCAACATGACCTCGCACAAAGGGAAATTCTACAGCGTTAGGTATATCTTTAATTGTTACAGGCTCGGCTATCGTGTCAAAAATTCTGTCCAGATACGCCATCGCAGTTATAAAAGTGTTGTAAATGTTAGCGAGATTGATAATTGGCTGCCAGAAACGCCACGCATAGTTTCCCATAACAAGTAACATCCCGAAACTTGCCATTGGGTTCATCCAGAACACGCCCATTATGTATACAAATGACCATACAAGCTGGCTGATTGTTTCTGTAGAAAACCACACTGTATTTGAAATATAAATCGCCTTCATCCACTCGCGGTTGCGCTCATCCGTAAGATCATTCATTATTCCAAGATTTTTATTCTGTCTGTCAAAAGCCTGCGTAACCTTTATTCCGTCTATTGATTCCTGAACATAAGCGTTAAGGTTTGAGCCTTTGTTTGAAACCGCCTGCCAAGCCCTCCTCTGCGCCGGTTTGATTGTCCATATAAAAATGGCAAGTAACGGAAGCCCGATAACTGTAACAGTCGCGAGATGAGGGTCTACCTGATACATAAAAAAGATTATAAAAAATATGTTTAAAACTTCAATTACAAAGTTGATAATTCCGTTGGAAAGAGCGTCTGAAACGCTGTTTACATACGGAACTACACGCACGAAAATTTTTCCGTGAGGTCGTCCGTCAAAAAAACTAAAAGACAATTTTTGCAAATGAGAAAAAAGATCGTAGCGTATGTCGTGAATAATCCCCGCTCCGGCTCTTGCGACAAGAATGTTACGGATAGCGCCTAACGCAACACTGATAATAATTGATGCCGCCAGATACGTCGCCATAAGGAGGAGGAGTTTAACGTCTTTGTTTGGAACAGCTTCGTCAAGGGCGCGTTTTATAAAAAGCGGACCAACTAACGACGCAATAGAAGCCAAGATGCTGAAAACAAGCGATAATTTTAGGTGTCCCTGCGCTTTTATAAGGTAGCCAAGAACTCTCTTTACATTAAAAAGACTTACTTTTTCGTCCAGATATTCGTCAACATCGTAGCGGTTACGTTCTTTCGCTGTTTTTTGCTCTCGTTTTTTACTCCACAACATTATATGCCCTCCTTCGCTACGCTCTCCAGCGCTGAGATGCCGGCGTTGTACTGCAAAGACCATATACGGTGGTAAAAACCTCTTAAAGCTAAAAGTTCGCTGTGCGTTCCGCGCTCGATGATCCGTCCCTTATCCATGACAAGGATCAAATCAGCGTCTCTAAAAGAAGAAATTCTCTGCGCTATAATTATTTTTGTGCAGGGGAAGTCAAGGTTTTTCAACTGTTCCTGAATAAGCTGTTCTGTTTCGCTGTCCACTGCCGATGTTGTGTCGTCTAATATAAGAACTGCCGGCTCCACGGCGAGAGCGCGGGCAAGAGCGATCCTTTGCTTCTGTCCGCCGCTTAAACCAACGCCGCGTTCTCCTACCAGAGTTTCGTAGCCGTCGTTTTTTTCGTTAATAAAGTTGTCCGCGTCCGACTGAGCCGCGCGTCTTTTGATATTTTCCTCGTCCATTTCAGGTTTGCCGTAAGAAATATTTCCCCTAACAGAATCGGAAAATAAAAACACATCCTGCATCGCGAGCCCGATTTGCCGTCTTAGCGATGACAATGTATAGCGTCTTATATCCTCGCCGTCTAAAAGTACGGCTCCGTAGTCAGGCTCGTAAAAGCGCATAAGAAGATTTACAAGTGAAGTTTTGCCTGCGCCCGTACTTCCCAATATCCCGATAGTCGATCCCGCTTCGGCGGTAAAATTAATATCTTCAAGAATAGGAGTGCCGTTAATAGAAAGTTTTATATCTCTAAACTGAATTTTCCCCGAGGGTTTCTGCGTAAGATCAACCGCTCCTGAAATATCGCCAATCCCCTTGGGCGATTCAACCACTTCCCGGATCATTTCTCCCGCTGAAGTGTAACGCTCAAGGTCAGCCAAAAGAGGTCCAAGCATCAGCATCGGCATTGAAAGCGCCCATGTTAAGGAAGAGAACGCCATGTATTCGCCGGGTGTCATCCATTCTTTAATAAGGAAGAAACCGCCTACAACCAGCATTATTACCATGAGGAGCTGGCTTGCCGTTTCAAGGAACGGCTGGTACTTAGCGACAATCATGGCGTTTTCACAGCTTGTATCGCGGAAGTCGGCATTGTGTTTTTCAATTTTCTCTTTTTCAAACTCTTCACGGGCAAACGCCCTTACTACACGGTTACCGTCAATGTTTTCAGTTACGGCAGTTCCCAAATCTGTAAGTTTCTTCCGTAAAAGTTGAAAACGCGGACGCAGTCGTTTTATAAATCTTCTGCTGACAAGAAGAATAAAAGGAGTTACAGCGACAAGGCACACCGCTAACCGCCAGTTAATCACCAGATAAAAAGTAAAAGTAGCGATGAATAGGGCTATCGCTCCTATGAACTGGTAGGAGACCCACGCTACAGTGTGGCGTAGGCGGTCGAGGTCTTGTGTCATACGGGTCATAAGGTTTCCTGTAGGGAAACGCGCGAAAAAGCGGAAGTCCTGCCACTGGACTGTTTTGTACATATCACGTCTTATGCGAGTCATTACATCGGTGCTTGCGATTTCCATCATTATTATCATCAGGTAGTGCAATCCAAGGCGGACAACCTGAACTATCATCATAATGACAAGCAGTCGGATAAGCGGGTCTGTATTGCGCCCCACTATTACGATATCAATTATTTTTTGTCCAAGCATTGGGTTTATAACACGTATTGCCGATGTAACGATGGTAAGGACAAGACCGCCCATAAAGACCGCCCGCCTTCCTTTCATGTAGTTCCATACCCAGATTATTTGTTCCATATAATGGGATATTATGAATATTTAATTAAAAATTGACAATGGGCGCCCAAGCAAGCACTGCGTCAAGCGGTGTCTGATGAATAATTTAGCACGGCGTCCGCCCAATTTTGCACGGTGCAACCGTGTGGATGAATTATGCTACATGGCGTGGCGCTTAAGATGGGCAACGAGATGATAAATGCGTGAGGGCTTTAGCCCGAACAGTGCGCCGCACAAAAAACGTAACAAAGATGAAAACGGGCGCGAAGGCTTTAGCCTGAGTAGCGCGCCCGGCACTTTCATTCCATAATTATAGGGTAAAAATTTACGTTTTTTCCTTTATCAGGCAAGTAAAATGACACTTCTGCGCCATATATAGGTGGATGTACAAATGTATGTAAGCAACAAACTCAAGAATTACATTTTTACCGGGGTTGATCATGAAAAAGACAAAAAAGACGATGAAAGAAATATTAAATGACTTCATAGAAGAATCGCTCAAAAACCGAAAAGCGCCTCACAAACAAATTGTAATTGGTATGATTAAGCCAAGTGCACAACAACGTATCAAGGATAAGTGCGGACATAAAATATCTAAAATAGAAATAAATAGAAATGGCGTAGTCCATGCAATGAGGAAGAAAGAGCATAACCTTGAGGCTGATGCTTTACTCTATGCGGTGGATGTTATAAATACAACTACAGACATTTCACTTTCGCCAAAACAACACAAAGGCAGCAATGTTTTAATATTCAAGAAGGAAATTGGAAACGAAATAACTTTCTTAACTGAAGTTCATATTAGGAAGAATCGATTACTTGTATTGATGCGTGGAGACAAAAAAGGCTTCGGAGGTGTCCCAATGCCGTCAAATGACTCCCAGGGACTTACGTCCAAGCCGCGCCTCCGCCTGCCGTTACTAAAAATATACATTATAGGGGGAGAAAAGTCAATTATTTTAAATACGGCGATACCCTTCCAGACGCTTGGCGCCGATTTAACGGCTCGCCCACAGCGAGGTATCGCCATATACTTAAATATACTACGGGATATTCTTGATGTCAAGTCTTAATATAGCCCGCCGTTACTTTTTTCGCTTTACAATAAACACCACCACGCCACCAGCCACCACAATCGCACCGCCGATGATCGTAAGCAACGCCCATAACGGCAAAGCTTGCGAATCTTTACCACTTTGAACAAAATCGTCTATTTGGCTTGCTTCGGCGGCGGTTTTATCGGTGTTTAGAGGAGAAGAAGTTTTATTACGGCGAGGGACTGAGTCGCTTGACATACCAAGAGGAGGCGAGTAACCTCCTGCTCGTTGGGGCCAAAAAGTAATTCTTGATAAATCAGCACGGTTATTTCTAATAAGAGATCTCATTTCATTTAAGAAGATTTGATCAACCAGTACAAATGTCGTTAGTTTATGCTCCATGTCATCAAGGTACACATCCATATAGTCCCCGTCTACGCATAACAACATATCAAAAAACTCTTTTTTGTTAACTTTATCCCAGTTTAAGCTATCGTTTTTATTATAGTACCAATCTTCACTTGTAAATTTAACTGTAACCGTATAACCGACAGCAGTCTTGTTAATATTTGTAATAAGGAATTTTATGTACCTATTTAAAACTAGAGCTGAGTTTGTTATGTCAAATTCATTAATAGGAAAGAAAATATCAAAAAAATCATGCCACTCTTGTTCGCCATAAGCATAGTCCTGTTGCCACCAAGGATCATAATCATGTTCCCAATATAGATCCAATAACAGCACTGTGTCACGATCCAGAGATTGAAGAACACTTGTATAATACGAGGGTACCCAAGTCTTACGATCATTGCTGTTTAAGTCAGAAATGAACGATGGATTGAATGCGTCAACTGTATCTGCCGGAATGAGATCAGCGCAATTAATGTAATATCTGGTATTGTCATATATAAAAGTACCAAGAATGTTGTTAATTCCATTGTTAGTTATTTGCATGTATAAATACGGTCTTTGACTGTACTTTACCGTTGTACCTTCGTCAATTTCAAAGACAGGTTCATTGTTGGAGCGTGGGTTTGTTGCAGGATTAGCATATAACATTGTCCTTCTTATCGTTATATATTCTAAATCCTCACAAAATAATACTGTTGTAACAATAAAAAGAATAATTACCATAAAGATTTTTTTCATAATAAACCTCTACTATGATATTCGTCTTAATTCGTTTCATTCGCTCAATTCGTGTCCATTCGTTGATCCTCTTCTCTTCCTCCGTGAAACTCCGTGCCCCCCGTGGTAAATTCTTCCCTCTTCCCTTTGCTCATTGCTAATTGAACTAAAACCCTTTTATCTTATTACCAAAAAGCATATTTTGATAACACCTTAGGCAACCGGGGAACATACCGCCTTCACTTTCGTTTATTGTCTTTCTGAATAAATTTGCCCTGTCTCCGTTGATTATATCCTTAAAGGACTGGTCTTTGATGTTGCCTAAAATATAATCAGGATAATCGGCGCAGAAATGCACGTCTCCGTTGTAGTTGACATTTGCCTGACACCATGGAACCACACAGTGGTTGCGTACAGGAGTTTCAAGCTCAGCGTAGTAGGTGTGCGTTTTTTGCGGATTTAAGGTTGGTACTGTGAGGATCGGATGACCGTAATTTTTGTTTTGCACCTCACTTAAAATGCGGTGGAGTTTTTCTCCGTCTATTCCAAGATTATATCCGGTGTTGTAAGCTTCAAGACAATCAATCTCGGTGTTGAGTTTTTCCCTCATAAAACGTTTTTGGGTAGCTACAATGTTGTCGTTTGTGTAAGTTCCCAAATTGATAATATGCATATCAAGTTTGTATTCCTTGCTTGCTTCCACGAGATTTGCTAAATCCATGTAATTTTTATTTGTTACGACAGTAACAATTCCAAGCAGGGGATATTTTGCCTTTTGTTTTTCCTTTTCCCTGTTGATTGCCTTAAACCCGGCGATTACTTTGTCGTAACTCCCCTTGCCGCGCATTTCGTCATTTACATCACGGAAGGCGTCAAGGGAGACAAAAATACTGCTCCATTTGTCGCGGACAATTTGTTCGGCGTGCCGTTCAATTAAAGTGCCGTTTGTGTTAACGCTTAAAAATAAACCTTTATCTACTATATGTTTGCAAAGAGGGAAAATATCAGGATAAAGAAAAGGCTCTCCGCCCCACATATAGACAACAGGTTTTTGCGGCGCGATTTCATCAGCAAATTTTTTCCATGTTTCAAGCGGAAGGACCTTTTTGTTTTCTTCCGCCGCGCGGTCTTTCATTACGCCCTTTTCGCCGTACTGACCGCACATGACACAGCGCAAGTTACACGCGCCTGTAAGTTTAAAATAAACCAGCCCAAGTTTTTTAAAATGGTTAAATCCGTAGTTCCGTTTTGGCGAACAACGCGCGAGCCCAATTCTAAAAAGACCGGAAAACAACTTTGCAGAAAGGGCGATGTTCCTCTTGAAGATCATCGGAACCATGGATATATTTTGCTTCACAATACTACTCCAATTTTTTTGTAGACTACCACCCGGCGCCTAATACATTGTGTGCCGGGCGGATAAATAACTTAAGCTTGCCCGGCGGAACCAAGTACATTCTGGTTTTTATGAGAGTAGAGTTTCTTTAACTCATCTCTGGCAGGACCAATTAATTTACGCGGATCAAATTCATCAGGATGTTCAACCAAAACTTTGCGGATTATCGCGGTCATGGCAAGGCGTCCGTCTGAGTCAATGTTAATTTTACACACTGCGCTCTTTGCCGCTTTACGAAGCTGTTCTTCGGGAATACCGACAGAGTCTGTAAGTTTGCCGCCGTATTTTTCTATCATCTGTACATATTCGATTGGGACTGATGAAGAGCCGTGCAGAACAATTGGGAAACCGGGAATCTGTTTTTCTATTTCTTCAAGGATGTCGAAGCGCAGGGGAGGAGGGATAAGAATGCCGTTGGCGTCCCTCGTGCATTGTTCGGGTTTGAACTTTGCCCTTCCGTGGCTGGTTCCAATGGAGATCGCCAGCGAATCAACTTTTGTCTTGTTTACAAAGTCAATCACTTCTTCCGGCTGTGTATAATGACTGTGTTCCGAGGAAACATCGTCCTCAACTCCCGCCAAAACTCCCAACTCTCCTTCTACCGTAACATAATCTTTTTGAGAATGGGCGAACTCGCAGACTTTCTTTGTAAGGGCAACATTCTCATCGTAGGAAAAATGAGAGCCGTCTATCATTACCGATGAAAACCCGGTCTCTATACAATCCTTGCAAATTTCAAAAGAATCGCCGTGGTCAAGGTGAAGGACGATGGGGATATCATATCCCAGCTCATGGGCGTACTCGACCGCTCCCTTTGCCATGTTTTTCAGGATGTTCTGGTTAGCGTACTTACGCGCCCCTGCCGAAACCTGTAAAATAACCGGCGATTTGGTTTCTACGCAAGCCTGAATAATAGCCTGCATTTGCTCCATATTGTTAAAATTGTACGCCGGAAGGGCATATCCGCCTGAAACCGCTTTCTTAAAAAGTTCCTTGGTATTAACAAGACCCAATTCTTTATAACTTGTCATTTTTAATCTCCTTTATATAGTGATCTTCTAATAATATAGGTTTTCCGCCCTTTGGTCAACATGGCATTTTTCCCTCTGTGCCAGTACCCCCTTGTATGCTATTATTCCAACCATGAAGATAAAGCCCAAAATATTGGCATTAATCGCGTCCGCCGCGCTGGCGGTGATTATTCCGCTTATAGTCTTCCATTCCCGCTCTCCTGTGCTGATTGTTACCGAAGAATCATTTATTGGGCTTTACGGGAAAGACAGGCTAAAAAAAGAGGCTTTCCGCTCTTCGTTCGCGCTTTTCCGCCCCATAAAAACCGTAACTGTGGTAAATGACGCGGGCGAAGACGTTGTCCCGTTTGCCGTCAGCGTGGTTTCTTCCAAGCCGTTTTGCGTGCTTTTTCCCCTAAGATTTGCCCGCTCGGCGAAGCTTTATCATGAGGGAAACCCTCAAATTCGGGTGGTTTTGCTTGAAGGAATGTTTACAGAAAGCGAAAATCCGTCCGCCTCTGAGGTTGGCGGTGATATTTCGGGGTATTTTGTCTATAAAACCGATATAAGTGCCGATTTTTACAGAGCCGGACGTACAGCAGTGGCGTTTGACAAGGGTGAAACCGGTAGATTTGTCGTTTTTTTACAGCCTTCTTTCCAAATTCCTGCCAGAGAAGCCTTTCAAAGGGCATTAAATGACCTTGAAAACCAGCGGGAAACGTTGTTTTTCACCTCTTTTTCGCAATATTCGGATATTTCCGATGTTTCCTGTGTAGTTTTGGCAGGAGTCGGCGCTGAATATCTTGAAAAAAAGACCGGCGTCCCGGTGATTTTTTTTACATGGCTTGACCCTGTTTTTATACCCTCAGACGTGGTTTTTTCCGTAAACGACTCGCCTTGGGCGCAAGCCGTACAGGCGGTCAAACTGGTAAAATCCGGGAAAACCACGGGTTTAATCCGGTCAAATTTTCAGGCTATTGACAGAAAAAAAATTAACAGGGGGTTCTTGCCTTAATTCTGAAAATCTTGTAAAATAGTAATAAGAAGTTTTTTCAAAAGTTTTGAAAAAGCCTCAAAAACATGTGGTTTAGGTTTGACAAAGGTATTGCAAACCAATATAATTATTATAGATTATTAAAGGAGCTTAATGATGAAACAAGGTAGCTTAAAAATTATCTGCCTGATTGTTTGGGCATTCATAACGGTCTTCTCAGGATTTGCTGATGAGTACACCGTCAACTATGAGTCAAGAGTCCTGGAATCTTTTAACGGCGGCGATGATGCCCGTTATATCTGGAAAACGACGGCAAGCAGGTTCGCATCTCCGGTCAGAAACGCGAATGGCGAGGTGGTCACGGACAGTAACGGCAACGCTACAAGATACCCGATTATCTCTTATATAGATACTTGGCCCATTGCCGTTTTTGGATATAACAGAAGTAACGACCAAACATTGAGGAGTCTTGGCATACGCGGACAGTTCGATCGCATGGGATATAACTGGATCGATTTGTACCCTGTTCTGGCGGATGATGAAAATGGGAATCCCTATGAAATTCCTATTCCCGGAAGAGTCTCAAATATGGATATGTGGGTCTGGGGAGCGAACTTCAGGTACTATATCGAAGTTTATTTACGGGATTACCAAGGCGTTGTCCATGGTATAAAACTTGGAGATATCGCCTATGCCGGCTGGAGGAACCTTCGCGTAAACATTCCTACTAATATTAGGCAGTCAAGGCGTACTTTACCTTCCTATGCCGGTTTGACATTTGTCAAATTCAGAATATGGACATATCCGGATGAGAGGGTAGGCAATTTTTACATTTACTTTAAACAACTGAAAATCCTGACAGATACGTTTGAAACTCTGTTTGACGGCAATGAGCTGGCTGATCCGGATTATGTTGACAGCTTGTGGTCAGAAGGTAGTAATTAAGGAGTAAGCAATGAAAAAGTTTTTAACAATAGCTTTAATTCTTTTTATCGGTGGTTTTGTTTATGCCCAGCAGGAAAGAGAAATAGGCGCACCGGATCCGGAAAGGCTTGGAATTGAAACGGCACAGCAACTTTTAAGAGAAGTATCTGTTGACAAGTTTGAGCATGAAGGTCTGTGGAGATCAAGAATGTCCCCTGATGACGGCTATACAACCACAAGGTTATTTGTCGGCTCTCCCGCCGGTAAACAGGCAATTCCTGAAGAGGAAGGCATGGAGATTAGGGACATTCATGTACTTGGTACAAGGGTGGACTTCCTTCGCAGAGGTTATAGTAGCTTTACCATTTATCCCACACGCCCGGTTCCGGTAGAAGGAATAACCAAGACCGTTTCCGTATGGATTGCCGGACGTAATTTTAACCATGAAATTTATCTGTTAATTCAGGATTTCTTTGGTAGAAATTATGAGTTCTTTATGGGCAAGCTTAATTTTATCGGTTGGCAGAAAATGACGGTAGCTATTCCTCCCGCTCCTGATGACGGATTAAGCGGAGTTGTCCAGAGGAATTACCATTATCAGAATAACTTTGGTATAAAAATAATGGGTTTCAGGATTGACTGTGATCCTATGGAAGCTATGGGCAGTTACTATATTTATTTTGATGATCTTCGCGCTGAAACAGACCTATTCTCCGAACATCACCGTGATCCAGACGACATGGTCGATGGCTGGTAAGATTTATAAGGCTACCAATATTGGTAGCCTTTCTTTATGCTACTAAACGGAAAGGGAGCCGCGCCCGGAGCGGCAGTCGGCAGTATATATATCTACAATGAAAAGTTCAACACGCCCTCTGAAAGTTATATTTCAAAAGGGCAGGAACAAACTCACCTTGATCGCTATCTTTCAGTAAAAGATGAAGCGCTGATCGAACTTGAAAAGATCAGGCTTGCGATGCAAAAACTCGATCCTTCAAAGGCGGAAATCTTTACTGCCCAAAAAGAAATAGTAAAAGACATTATCATTAATGAAGAAATCCCCGCAAAGATAATGAATGAACGCTGGGCGGGAAATTGGGCGATCTATCATGTTTATGAAACGGTTCTTGCCGCTCTGCGAAAAACCACCGACCCGCTCATTGCCGAGCGTGCCGCTGATTTTGACGATGTCCGCGCCCTGCTTATAAATTTGTGGAACGGGCAGAGGAAAAAATCTCTTTCTACTCTAAAAGAACCCGTCGTTATCGCCGCCCATGATCTTAAACCTTCTGATACTGCCGGTCTTGACAGAAGCAAAGTATTGGCAATTATTACAGAAGCCGGAGGGATAACATCCCATACCGCGATTATAGCAAAGAGTTACGGAATCCCCGCTGTTTTAGGCATACATGGGCTTCTGGGCTTTGTAAAACATGGTCAGCTTGCCGCAGTCGAAGCTACGAAAGGGACTGTAATTCTTGACCCGGAAGAAAGTATTGTAAAAGAGTACCGTAAAAAGAGCGGTGTTTTTAGCCGCGACAAAAAAGACGCCGAAACATTCCTTAAAAAAGAGGCTCTTACATCCTGCGGTGTTAAAATTGACATAGGACTGAATATTTCCGGGGCGGAAGATGAGGAATTAAGTTCGGAACACTATGCGGATTCCGTAGGGCTATTCAGGACGGAATTTATGTATATTGAGCGTAACGATCTGCCAACGGAAGATGAGCAGTTTGTCTCTTACAAGAAAGTCTTGGAATGTTTTGGCGAAAAGCCTGTAATACTTCGCACGCTTGATATTGGCGGGGACAAGCAGATGACAGGTCTTGTAATTGAGAACGAAGAAAATCCGTTTTTGGGAAACCGGGGTATTCGTTTTTGTTTTAGCAATCCAAATATATTAAGAACTCAAATAAGGGCGGCTTTACGGGCAAGTCTTTATGGCAATCTTTGGATAATGTTCCCTATGGTCAGTTCTATTGATGATATACGCAGGTTAAAGAATATCATTGCCGAAGAAAAAGAAAAATTAAAAAAAGAAGGCGTTAAAATAGGCGAGATGAAAATAGGCATTATGGTTGAAGTTCCTTCTATCGCTCTTGTCGCCGAAGTTGCCGCGCAAGAAGTTGATTTTGCCAGCATCGGCTCCAACGATCTGTGTCAGTATTTGTGCGCCGCCGACAGGATGAACAGTGAAGTTGAAAGTTATTATCAAAGTTACCACCCTGCCGTATTCAGAATGATAAAAACAGCGGTTACAGCTTTTACTGCCGCCGGAAAGCCAATTTCAATTTGCGGCGAGCTTGGCGGCGATCCGCTGGCGATTCCTGTTCTTATCGGTCTTGGTTTGCGAAAACTCAGCATGGGAGCCGCTTCCGTCGCGGCGATAAAACGCGCCATAGCGTCTGTCAGTATCAAAAAAGCCGAAGAAATAGCGAAAAAAGTTTTGCAATTTTCTACTGCCGCGGAGATAGAAGAATTCCTTTCCAAGTAAAAGAAAAGGATCAACGAATTACACGAATGAACACGAATGAGGAAGAAGATGAGGGGCTGAAGTTAGCAGGCGGCTTGTTGATTGGAAGGCGGGGGTTCATACCCCGCGGCTTGCCGCGCTTAAAATTCCAACACTTAGTATGAATTTCATAAAAGGGTAATTGGGTATGACCCCCGCCAGTATAATAAATTTCCTCTCCAACGAAGATACCCCGTCGGCTTGCCGCGGGGTTCTTCATTAAAGGCTCATTTGCTTAATCTATATAGAGCATATTGATTAAGAGATACACCCTCTTGTTCCGCCTGCAAGGCAAGCTGGGCATGAAGGCTTTTGGGTAATCGTAAAATAAATTTACCGCTGTACCGGCTGTCGTCAATAGGATCGGGAACCGAAAAACCGTTTTCAAGTTTTGTTTCAATCCAGCCCTTCATAGCATCTTGGATATTTTCAAAGGCTTGTGCATAAGTATCGCCATGGCTCATACAACCGTCTAATTCCCTCACGGTGGCAAAGTAATATGAACCTGATTCATCGGTAATGTGCTGTATAACAATATGATATGGTCGCTCAAGGTATTTCTTTACGTTCATTTGTTTCTCCATTATTTTTCTCCTATACGTTCAAGTATGGCGGTAATATAAGCTTTTTTTATCTGACCTTTTGCTACAATAGTAATTACATCTCCGCTTAAGTTTATATATTGGCGGTGCGAGCCTTCTGTCCGCTTACATTGGTATCCATAATGGCGCAATACTCTGTCTGCTTCATCCAATATAATTCCATGAGGTTGGTCCTTCATTTTTTGGATGAGCTTCTTTATGCCTGCCATATCTTTATGATACTATATATGATACTACCTGTCAAGCAGTTTTCAATGGGAATTTTTTCTACTCTCTGTCCACTGTTAACAGTTCACTATTCCCTGCTATAAACCCACGCATTCACTTTCTTCCCTATTCTTTTAATCAGTTTCATTTTGGTCAACACATAGAGGGTTTTTCTTGCCGTCACCTCGTCGATTTTCGCCCGCTTTGACAAATCGCGGACGGTAAACTCTTCGCCTTTTTTGAAGGGGATAAAACGCAGATAATCGGCGGGTTTTTTTAAGATGATGCTCTCGCGCAGGGCAGTCAATTCCTTGTCTTTGATACTAGTGCCTTTCCGCCGCCGCGCGCCCTTGCCGTCCTTTTTACGTTTTTCGGTTATGTCGATAAGGACAATCTCTATTGTTACACCGCGTGTAAGCGGCAGTTCGGGAGCGTAAAGGAGAGCGTCAAAGAGCGTCCATGCAGTGCCGTGTAAGGGGCTTGCTCGTGTGTAGAGGTACTTTCCCCTCGCGCCGTAGACTTCCAGCTTTTTTGTTACGGCAATTGGGTGAATGATACGCACCTTGCCGCCTGCGGTAAACGCTTTTATCTTTTTTCTAAGCGGACCAAAACTGCCTGTCTGGACTTCGATATATTCACCGTCGTCCCGTATTCCGTCCGCGACAAATTCGCCAACCTCGGCTTCTGTCTTTCCACCGGGACCGGCATATTGAAATTTTAATGTTTTGTGCAGAGAGCTTTCGTTTCGTGTTCCAATTGTTTTAAGTCGTGTACTCAAGTAATTCCTCTGCGCTTAGCAGGTCTAAAAAATGATAGGTTTCACTTACGCCTGTTCTTTCATCGGTTTTAATTCCGGCAACCTTAAAAACAATCATCCTGTTGGTCGGCAAAGGCGGATTTAACACGTTGCCGTTCATGTCTACAAGGGCGTTAAATGGGAGCCGCCCCTGTACTTCCTGCACATCGCCCTCAGGGAAGACAATGAAATATTCACTGATATGCATGTCAAAATCATAGCTTAACAGCCAAATTCAGGCAATTATCCCCATTTACTATACAAATGTGTAGTAAAATTAGCAAAATTCTTCATTTTTTTTGAAAAAAAATTATGAATTATTGTTGACCTGTGCCTCAATATAGTAGATACTGGTAAGTGTCATTTGGTGGGATTTTTTAGAATAATAGGGAAGATAGGGTAAATGCTGTTACAGACAGGGACATTTGAAAGCACTCTGGATGATAAAGGGCGCGTTGTAATTCCGGCTCCTCTGCGTGAACGTTATAACGGGGAACTGTTAATAATGCAGGGAAAGGAATTATGCGTATGGGTGATGACTCCCGCGGGCTTTGAGCATTTTATCGAAACATTTGAAAAAGAAAGCGTAGAGAACGAATTGAGCGCGAAAGAAATCGATGCCTTTGAATATCAACATATAAGCACGAAATGTTCTGTCGATATGGACCCCAAAACAGGGCGTATTCCGATACAGGCGATTTTAAGAAACTATGCCAGTTTAACAAAGGATTGTCTTGTTTTGAGTATTAAAGGGCGGCTGGAAATATGGAACGCCAAGGAATATAAGAGCTTTATGGAAGAAGTTCGGCAGATCAATAAAATTACCCACGAAAAAATGCACGGAAAAGTTAATTTCTTTCTGGAGGAGAAGGCATGACAGAATACGCGCATACCCCTGTAATGCTTGATGAAACTCTCGATCTCCTTTGCCCTCGGGAAAAAAATGAACTTATGGTAGACGCAAATACAGGCGAGGGCGGACATTCTTTTGCCTTCCTTTCAAAATATCCCGAATTAAAAATTGTCGCCATTGACGCTGACAGTGATATTCTCGCGGTCGCCCAAGAGCGCATGAAAGAGTTTAACGACCGTGTTCATTTTTATTGCGGCTGGTCAAATGACTTTTTTGCCGATTATCCTTCGCAGTTTAAACGCCCTGATACAATTCTTTTTGATTTAGGCGTAAGTTTTTATCATTACAAAAAGAGCGGAAAGGGTTTTAGTTTTGAAAAAGACGAATATTTGGATATGCGCATTGATACTTCGGCAGGCTTGACGGCGGCGGAACTTTTGGCGCGTCTTCCAGAACGTGAATTGGCTGACCTTTTGTACAACAACGCTGAGGAAAAATTCTCACGCAGAATTGCCGCCCAAATCGTTAATGAGAGGCAAAAATCCACGATTACAACCACTTCGGCTCTTGCCGGTCTGGTTCAAAAAGCAGTGCCGGCTTCTTACAGGCACGGTCATATTCATCCCGCTACAAGGACTTTCCAAGCCCTTAGAATAGCGGTAAACGGGGAGCTTTCACGGCTTCCATCACTCCTTGAGGCGGCGCTTAGGGTTCTTGAGCCGGGGGGACGGCTTGGGATTATCAGTTTTCATTCATTGGAGGACAGAATTGTCAAAAACTTCTTTAGAACAATGAATAAAGACTGTACCTGCCCTCAACAAGCGCCGATATGTAAATGTAGTGGGCGTAGATCTGTCAATATACTGACAAAAAAGGGGATTACGCCCGAAAAAGACGAGATTGAGAGAAATCCGCCGTCCAGAAGCGCCAGATTGCGTGTAGTAGAAAAGGTTTTAGACGGAGATGACAATGACTAAAAAGTATTTATTACTGTATTTTCTTGTTTTTACAATTCCGCTCTGCCTCGGTCTTCTAGTCTGGCAATCCAACAGGTATAAAAATCTTTCCGGCGAACTGACACGACTTGAACAGACACAGACAGAATGGGTAGAAAGCAATAAAAAACTTATCGCCGGCATTTGTGAATATTCATCGCCTGAAAGAATTGATTATTTATCTAAAAATGAGTTAGAACTGCACAAGATACCGCCTGAGTATTTTCTTCAGGTAAAAATAATGGGGGGAACGGAGCATGGATACTGACCTGATGAATACCGGCGAACTTTCCCATTTGATTGGGGCGCGCCATATTTCATTTGCGCCTAATAAAGGTTTTTCTTCAGTAGCCATAGATTCCCGTACCGTCAAAGAAGGCGCATTGTTCTTCGCGCTTGAAGGCTCTTCCAATGACGGACATGATTTTGTAAAAGCGGCGTTTGACGCAGGAGCTGAAGGAGCGGTGGTCGCATCTTCAAAGCTGGAGAGACTTGATCTTATAAGTCTTGCCAGATTAAAACAAAAAGATTTAATTGTAGTAGAAAATACACTAAAAGGTTTACAGGACTGTGCTAGGGTTTATCTTGAAAAATTCCCAAAACTCTTAAAAATAGGAATTACAGGCTCGTCGGGGAAGACTACTACTAAGGAAATTACAGCGGCGATTATTTCTACAGAAAAAAATACCGTGATGAATATGGGAAACCTTAATTCAGAGACGGGTTTACCGCTTTCTGTTTTTGAAGTGAGAGATCATCATGAAGTCGGGATTTTTGAGCTTGGCATGAATAGACCCGGTGAAATTTCTGAAATAGCGGGAGTTCTAAAACCAAACATCGCTTTAGTTACAAATATAGGTTCTGCCCATATCGAATATTTCGGCAGTAAAGAAAAAATAGTTGAGCAAAAGAAATGTATTTTTCAGTACTTAAAAGAAAGCGATATTGCCCTTATTCCCGAAGCCGATGAATACGCCGATGAGCTTGCCGAAGGCGTTACGGGAAAGAAAAAGTTTTATGGACTGAGTAGTTTTAAGGATATTGAAAGAATAAACGCTCTGGGGCTTGAAGGGACGGAAATTATCTGGGCAGGCGAAAAGATCAATTTTGCCCTTCCGGGAAAACATTGCCTTGAAGACGCTCTTGCCGCTGTAGCGATCGCGCAAGAAGTTCCTGTCAGCTTTAACGCCATAAAGCACGGACTTGAATCCGTAAAACCGTTATTCGGCAGGCTTGAGATTCTTAACGGGCGCACCACGGTTGTTCGTGATTGTTATAACGCTAACCCCGAATCAACCGCGAAAAGCATTGAATTCTGCGATTTGCTTGAATGGCCCGGCAGAAAGGTGTATGTA
Organism: Treponema sp.; assembly: GCA_031254315.1. Taxonomy (GTDB): domain Bacteria; phylum Spirochaetota; class Spirochaetia; order Treponematales; family Breznakiellaceae; genus WQXQ01. The sequence continues at coordinate 4,726 of JAIRUQ010000063.1, read as the reverse complement.
ATAGCCGATATGCTGGAACTTGGCGATAATTCGGTTTCTGAGCATGAAAAACTGGGCTTTTTGTTGTCGGTATCAATGGCGAAAAAAGTGTTTTTGTTCGGCAAAGAGATTAAAGCGTCTGTCATGCAGTTGGAAGATAACGGTAAGAATTTTTTCCATACAGACGATATAAACGAACTTTCAAGCGCTCTGGACGGTTATGTTCACACAGGCGATCTTGTTCTGCTAAAAGGCTCCCGAAGTTGCGCTCTTGAAAGGTTAACCGGAATGTTGACGGGAGGCGCTCAATGATACGCGAATTAGCGTTGCCGTTAATAAAATATTTTACACCTTTTAATGTTTTTACATACCTTACATTCCGAAGCGCTTTTGCCGCTTTAACAACTTTACTTATATGCTTCTTGTTCGGAGCCGCGTTAATTGAGTTCTTACGCAAGTTAAAAATTGGTCAGTCTGTAAGGGAAGACGGACCGCAAACCCACCTGGCAAAAACCGGAACTCCCACAATGGGCGGAGTGTTTATAATATTTTCTGTTGTTATAGCAATGCTCTTATGGGGCGATTTGCATAACAAAACCATCTGGATAACATTGGGAGCGTTTTTAGCGTTTGGCGCGATTGGTTTTATTGACGATTATCTTAAAGTTACGCGCCATAATTCAGCGGGGCTTCCGGCTTGGGTGAAACTTGCAGGGCAGTTTGCCGTAGCGATTATAGTTGTGCTTATAATTTACTTTACAGGAGAGGAGCAAACTACACTCCTTTATATTCCGTTCTTTAAAGAGCCTGTTTGGGATATGGGCTGGTTATGGATTCCCTTTGCAGTCATTCTGGTTGTAGGCGAATCAAACGCTGTAAATTTTTCAGACGGTCTTGACGGGCTTTTAGCCGGTCTTTTAATAATTGTTTTTCTCACCCTCGCTATCCTTACATATATTACGGGGCGCATTGACTTTTCCGAGTATCTCGGAATACCGTATATTCCCGAAGCAGGCGAGCTTACGGTATTTTGTCTTGCCGCCGCCGGAGCCTGCGTGGGTTTTTTGTGGTTCAACGCACATCCTGCGGAAGTGTTTATGGGAGACGTTGGTAGTTTGTCTTTAGGCGGCTTAATCGCTGTTGTTTCACTTATTACAAAAAAAGAACTTTTAATCCTTGTTATAGGAGGAGTTTTTGTACTTGAGATTGCTTCGGTAATGATACAGGTTGTGTCATTCAAGCTACGGAAGAAACGGGTCTTTAGAATGGCTCCGTTGCATCATCACTATGAACTTATGGGCTGGTCGGAAATTAAGACCGTCATACGTTTTTGGATATTGGGCGGTCTTTTCGCGATTATCGCTCTGTCAACTTTGAAGATTCAGTAGGGGAATGGAATGTATCAATTTGATGTTGAAAGAACACAAGGTCAAAAAACAGTTCACCTCTTTTACTTCTGCGTGATTTTGATGCTTGGAACAGGACTTGTAACCCTTTATTCAGCGTCATACTCATTCGCGGCGCGTTTTTTCAGAGACGGCAATTACTTTATTGTGCGGCAGTTGCTTTTCGCGGCTGTCGGAGTTGTGTTATTCATCATTTTTTCAAAGGTTAATCTTGAAGTATTAAGAAAATGTATACTTCCCCTTGTTATTATCGCGGCGTTTTTATGTGTATTAACACTTGTCCCCGGCATCGGAGTTGAACGCTATGGCGCATCACGCTGGATAGAAGTAGGTTCCGTATCTTATCAACCTTCAGAAATGGTAAAATTTGTTCTTCCCCTATACCTTGCGCATTTACTTGATAAAAAATCAGATTATTTAGATAATTTCGCATCGGGAGTTCTGCCGCCTGTATTGGTTACGGGGCTTTTCTTCGGTCTTATATATATGCAGAATAACTTTTCTACGGCTGTTTTTCTTGTGTTTAACGCAATGATAATATTTTTTATCGCCGGAATGCGTTTCCGCTATTTCTTCGCCGCGATTGCCATGATAATCCCCATTTCCGCGCTGTTGGTATTTACCAAGGAACACAGAGTAAGACGGCTTGTCAGTTTTTTAAGACCCGAATGGGACCCGATGGGCGCGGGTTTTCAGGTGAACGCAAGCCGTGACGCTGTTATTTCCAGCGGCTTCTGGGGTAAAGGTATTGGAGAGGGGACGCGCAAGGTAGCGAGTATTCCCGAAATCCATTCAGATTTTATTTTTAGTGCGTATGTAGAGGAGACGGGATTCATCGGTATTCTGTTGTTCTTCGCGTTGTTTATAGTTTTTGCCGTTCTTGGATATAAAGCCGCGTTAAACAGTAAAACGATATTTAAAAGACTTTTAGCGGCAAGTTTAACAACGATGATTGTCGCGCAAGCCCTGCTTAATACCGCAGTGGTTTCCGGGGCGCTACCTGCTACCGGCATTCCGCTTCCTTTCTTCTCGGCGGGAGGTTCTTCACTTGCGACAACTCTTGTATGCGCGGGACTTATAGCGAATGTAGCAAGGGACGGCTCGGCTCCGTATTCGTCAAATGTAATTTATGTATCGGAGGATGAAAATGAATAGTAATTATGCTTACATAACATCTGAAGATTTACCCTCCGCGAAAAAGTCCGCGAGTAAAATTGAAAAAGGGCTTAAAAAGTTTTTAATTATAGCCGTTATAATTTTTACCGCTGAGTTAATCTGGCTCTTTGGCATAAGCCCCTTTATTCCGTTTTCTACTATCGAAGTTCATGAATTTTCCGGTCTCCAGAGGGCGGACATCCTCTACCTTGCCGGGATTGACGACACATCGTCTTTTATTTCAACTAACACAAAAGAAATCAGGCAAAAACTTTCCGCTAATATTCTTGTAGAATCGGCTGTTGTAATGAAACGTTTTCCCGATAAATTGTCAATTTTCCTTACTCCCCGCAAAGCCTCCGCCGTTGTTCTGGCGAACAGAGGGACAAGACAGGTTCCGGTGTATGTTGACAGGCAGGGAGTATTTTTTAAAGTTGGAGAAAGCGGTTCGCATGAAGGGACAAATCTTCCTATTCTTTCAGGCATTGAAAACCCACAGCTTAATATGCGTCTTCCGTCCGCTCTTGTTCCTCTGGTGGAAAATCTCTCTGAAATAGCGACAGCTTCACCTGAGTTGTTATCTGCAATTTCAGAAATTCGTATAGAAAGGAAAACATGGGACGGTTTTGATCTCGTACTCTTTCCAGTTCATACTTCGATTCGGGTAAGAGTGGAGAATAATCTGACGGAAGATACACTCAGGTATATGCTTGTTATGCTGAATGTGTTTGAAAAAGACATTCAGCGTCCTGTGGAGATTGATTTTAGGTCCGGTATGGGATCGTATAAGATAAAGGAGCAATCCTTATGAGTAATGGAATAATTGCGTCATTGGACATTGGCTCGACTTTTGTGCGCGCCATTGTCTGTGAACGGGACACGGACGGAGGTCTTAAAATTATTGGAGTAGGTACGCGTCCGTCCACAGGTTTAAGAAAAGGAGTGGTGGTAAATATCGAGGCTACACTTCGCGCGGTAGCCGCCGCGATTGAAGACGCGGAGATGATGAGCGGGCTTGAAGTTACGGATTGTTGGACAGGAATAGGCGGAAATCATATAAGCGGAATTAACTCGCGCGGGGTTGTGGGAGTTGCCGGAAAAAGAAAAGATACCAGGGAGAGGGAAATAGGGCAGGAAGATGTTGATCGTGTAATAGAAGCCGCGAAAGCGGTTGTAATCCCAACGGACAGGCAGATACTCGAAGTAATTCCGCAGAATTTCAAAGTTGATGATCAAAAAGGTATTCGTAACCCTATTGATATGATCGGAGTGCGTCTTGAATCGGAAGTACATATAATTACATGTAGCGTAACGGGAGCGCAAAATTTAATTAAATGCGTAAACCGCGCTGGTTTTAGGGTTAATGAACTGATTTTACAAACTCTCGCGGCATCTCGTGTGGTTCTTACACAGGAAGAAATGGATTTAGGCGTTTTGTTACTCGATCTTGGCGGCGGTACGACAGATACACTTGTATATGTAGACGGTACTCCGTATTCTACTTATACAATTCCTGCGGGAGGAACTCAGGTTACAAGCGATATTTCAATTATTAAAAATATTTCGCTTGAAAACGCCGAAAAAATAAAAATTGACGCCGGATGTTGTTGGGATGAAATGCTTGATGATGATGAAACTGTAATAGTACCGGGAGTCGGCGGAAGACCGCCAATGTCAATCCCTCGCTCGCAAATACTTACAATCATCAAACCCAGAATGGAAGAAATTTTCAAACTTGTAAAACAGCATCTTGATACATTAAATCTTCCCCGCCCTCTTGGAGGAGGCGTTGTACTTACAGGCGGCGGAGCGCAAATGGCGGGTGTTGTCGAACTCGCGAACAGTATTTTAAAACTCCCCGCAAGACTTGGAAGCCCAATCCCCACGCAGGATTTGCTTGGGCTTGTTGAAGAGTACCGTACTCCTGCCTTTGCCACTTCAATCGGGCTTGCGATTGAAGGAGGACTGAGAGAAGGTTTGAGCGCGGGGGAAGGCAGTTCTGATTTACGGCAGAGTGATAAAAAGAGCGTTGCTCTTATTGATAAATTAAAATCATGGTTAAGAGAGGAATTTTTTTGACAGACATAAGGTTTGTTAATTAAAGATAAAATTGGGAGGGATAAAAAATGAATGTTTTAGCGGTATGTGAAAAACCACAGGTAATTCAATTTAAACCGCAGGAGATG
>JAIRUQ010000039.1 GCA_031254315.1 Treponema sp. | reverse complement strand
ATTCGACATCGCTCTTGGCGATACGCTGACCGAACCCCTTCATTGGGACGATGAGCCGCTTGAAGCTATCGTTTCACATCCCCCGTATTCGATAAAATGGGCGGGCGATGAAAACACACTGTTGATTAACGCTCCCCGTTTCTCTCCCGCAGGGGTACTTGCGCCCAAGTCGAAAGCCGATCGCGCGTTTATTATGCACAGCCTGTCATGGCTTGCAACAAGCGGGACAGCGGCGATTGTCTGTTTCCCCGGTATACTTTACCGTAGCGGTGCGGAGCAAAAAATCCGCAAATATCTTGTGGACAACAACTACATCGACTGTATAATCCAACTGCCGGACAATCTTTTTTTCGGTACCAGTATCGCCACCTGTATTATGGTTCTTAAAAAGGCAAAAAGTGAAAACTCCACACTGTTCATAGACGCAAGCCGCGAATTTATAAAAGTTACAAACAGCAATAAATTGACGCAAACTCACATCGAAAAAATCGTTGCCGCTTACACAAGCCGCAAAACAAAACAATACTTTACCAAACTTGTACCCAACAGCAAAATTGCCGCCCAGGATTACAATATCTCTGTCAGCACCTATGTCGAGCAAGAGGACAAGCGGGAAATTGTGGACATCACCAAACTGAATATGGAAATTGAACGTATTGTCGCCCGTGAAAATGTTCTGCGCCGTGAAATTGCCGCCATTGTCGCGGAGATAGAAGGGGAAAAATGAGAATGGGTAATGTCAAGAAAAAACCGCTGTTTTTGATATACACTACCCCGCAGGGCAATGTCAATGTTGAAGTGACCATTAAAGACGAGACTATGTGGGTTACACAAAAGGATATAGCGGAACTTTTCGGTGTTGATAAAAGAACGGTAAGTTATCATATAAAGAACATATACGAGGAGGGCGAACTTCAACAAGGGGCAACTGTCCAAAAAAATTGGACAGTTCAAAATGAAGGCGAACGGCAGGTTGGGCGCAATATCGAATATTATAATTTGGATGTGATAATTTCTGTGGGTTATCGTGTGAATTCAGGGAGGGCAACACATTTTAGGATTTGGGCAACAAAGACGTTAAAAGAATACATTCAAAAAGGCTTTGTACTTGACGATGAGCGGTTAAAACAAGGACAAATGTTTTTCGGTAAAGACTATTTTAGGGAATTGTTGGATCGTGTTCGTTCCATTCGCGCAAGCGAGCGAAGAATTTGGCAGCAAATAACCGATATTTTCGCTGAATGTAGCATTGATTATGATAAAAATTCGCAGACAACGCAGGACTTTTACGCGATCATTCAGAACAAGTTTCATTATGCGATAGCGGGACAGACTGCCGCCGAAATAATCTATACTGGCGCGGATAGCGATAAGGATTATATGGGGCTGACAACTTGGAAAAATGCCCCCGATGGACGCATTTTGAAATCGGATGTAATTATCGCAAAAAACTATTTATCTGAGAAGGATATAAAGCGTTTGGAACGAGCGGTTACGGGATACTTTGATTATATCGAAGACCTAATTGAGAGCGAGAATACTTTCACCATGAATGAGTTTGCGGCAAGTGTAAATGAGTTTTTGGCATTTAGAAAATTTAAAATTCTTGCGAACAAAGGCAAAATTTCAAAAGCACAAGCAGATGAAAAGGCTGAGGGTGAGTATGAAATTTTCAATAAAACTCAAAAAATTGTTTCTGATTTTGACAAATCGCTAAAATTATTAACAAAGAAAAAGAAATCAGGCAAAAAGGACAGGGGCGGCGGCAATGCCTCAACTTGACAGCTTCAAGTCCCTTTGGATCATTTCGCTCTTTTTTGCTATAATACCCCATGTCCTTAAACTGGAAAGAAATCAACCTAATCCTCGAAGAACTTGACCTTGAAGGTGCGCAGATTCAAAGCGCGGTGCAGAGCGCGTTTGACGTTATAATCTTGCGCGTACACAAAAAAGGTGAGACAAAGCAGGTGCTTGTCAGTTTAAGCTCCGGCGCTTGCAGGCTTCATGAGACATTCAGGGCGGTTCCAAAGAGCGAGAAGCCCCTGCGCTTTGCTCAATTTCTGTCTTCAAAAGTTGTAAACGGCTGGATTACAGAAGCAACCCAGCTTGGGGATAACCGTATTATAAGAATTGTTGTTAAAAGGCAGGATTCAGTTTTCAGGCTGTATATCAGGCTGTGGTCGAACGCGGCGAACTTTATCGTTACGGACGAAAACGGCTCTGTGTTAGACGCAATGCGCCGTCAGCCCAAGCGCGGCGAAGTTACGGGGGGACGCTATTCGCCGGAAGAAACTACCCCCGAACAAATAAAGGCAAGTGAAAAACCAAAGCGTGAGTACGAAGTGCGCGATCTCCCCGGCGAAGGCTCCTTCAATAAAAAAATCGACGCTTTTTACGCCGCGCAGGGAGGACAGCTCTCCCTTGAAGCGTTACGCGAACAGGCAAGGAAAAACTGCGAAGGCAGTTTGGGCAGAATCAGCGCGGCTCTTGAAAAACTGAGAGAAAAGGAAGCCTCGTTTAACGACGCTGAACGGTTAAAAAATTACGGCGATTTGATCCTTTCAAATATAGCGGCTATCAAACCGGAAGATAAATGGCTGGAGACGGAAGAAGACGGTAAAAAAATACGGATTGAACTTGAGCCGCGCGTAAGTCCTTCAGCAATGGCAGGAAAATACTACGAACAGTACAGGAAAACAAAAAGCGGTCTTGCGGACATCCAAAGAGAAATTGCCGCAGGCGAGAGGGAACTAAAAGAAGTAACTGAAAAATTAGAGCGGCTTTTAAGCGAGACCAATCCTCTCATTCTGGCGAAACTGCTCAAGTCAGGTGGGGTGGCGCGCGCCACCGGAACGTCAAAGAAAGAGAAGGCGCGTCCGGGACTTTCGTTTAAACGCGGCGACTGGCTCATTATTGTGGGCAGGGACGCAGGCGAGAATGACGAACTTTTGCGCCGTCATGTAAAGGGCAACGATCTCTGGCTCCACGCGCGCGATTATCACGGCTCCTATGTGTTTATCAGGTACAGGGCAGGGAAGTCGGTTCCCCTCGACATTCTTTTGGACGCCGGAAACCTCGCTATTTTTTATTCAAAGGGAAGGAACAACGGCGAAGGTGATCTTTTCTATACGTCTGTAAAATACCTAAGGCGCGCAAAAGACGGACCAAAAGGACTGGTTATCCCGACTCAGGAAAAAAATCTTCATGTAAAAATTGATGAAGAGCGTCTGCGTACTCTTGAAACTTGCAGAATTTAAAAGATTTCTAGATGACAAATATAACATTTTATAATAGAATAAATCATGGCGAAAGTAACAAAGGCAAAAACCTCTAAAACAAAAGCCCCTGCAAAACGGCAGGTGAAACGCTCGTCCACATTGGACAATCTCGCTAAGGATTTAAAGGCGCTTATTCCAAAACTTGACGAAGAAGGGTTGGCTTTTCTTGTAAAACAGGCGCAAGTCCATCTGTACAATATGCAGGTTGACGCTCTTAATGAAACAATGATTAAGGATGAGCGGCGAAAGTCTACAAACATCAACACCACGAAAACATCGAAAACCTCGAAAACCGTAAAACCAGCCAAGCAGACAGGGGTCTTTAAGGATATAAAAGCCTCAGATGCCGGTTATCACGTCCTTTGCAATACCCAGTGGACAGCTTTTACCTCAGCCGAGATGACGGCAATGGTAAAAATCATAAAGAGTGAAGACACTGATCTTGAAATTAGGGGGCGGCTTTACAGTTGGCTTCTCCATGAACGCAGTGATTTGCTTATTACCGCCTCCATTTCCAGCAAATTTGACGATAATCTTAAATCCCTTGTTACATTGATAAACAATAATTTTAAATTGAAAGGCTAACAGACTGTAACACCTAAATATTTACATTTGAATATATTCCTAATTATTTAATAGGTGAGGGCGGTATCTGCTACCGCCGCGTCTTTTCTCTTACCATTCCCGTATAGAATAAATGCCTTCCGGTTTTCTAATTACAAAGGTTTCTCCAGAAGGTTCAATCAGATAAAAACCGCTTTTAAAGGCAAATGCCCTTTCGTTATTGGACATTACCACTCCGGCTACAGTGCCCAGAAATTTACGTTTGTCGCCGTGCAGACTCGCGTGGGCGCGGACTTTGTTCATTCGCTCAATATGGTCTGTAATATTTTCTGTAGTCAGTTTGGATTTAACTTCGACAATCATCACCTTGTCACCGTTTTCAAGGGTAATGTCAACTTCAGTATAGATATTGTTTTTTGCGTCCTTAATCTCGGTATTTCGATATGCTTTTTCAAAAACAAAACCGAGTTCGCGGAATTTTTCCACCAGATTGGGCGCAACCAAATGTTCCGCCATATCACCGAAATTGTGCCCCAGATTTCCAATCAGCTTGGCGTTTTCTTTTGTAATGCGTTCAGTTTCTTTGTGAAGTTGCTCAATTTCCTTTCGCCATTCTGCGTGTTCTTTTTGCCGTTCTTTTTGCCTTTCTATTCGCTCTTCGGTTTCTTTCATCCTCTGCCGGTCAGTTTCTTTTTGCTTTTCGCCGACTTCCTGCAAAATTGCCCAGACCGTCTCAAAACTTGGGGGATTGGCTGTTTGTGTCGCTTCCATAAAACAATAACTCCTCTCTTAATATACTACTTTTCAGGTCTTTTTTACAATTAACCTGTTCCGTCCTGACCAAAAAACGACGTTTGTGGTCAGGCAGGACTTGTTCGGGAACCGGACGGGTCCCCAAACAAAAAAAAGTTATATATATATGGCGCGAGAACAGCGGAACGCTTGCTCGAAAACGAAAAAAAATGAAAAAATTTATCCGATATCCTCCACTCCTCACTCCTACAGAAAATAGGCTAAAATTCTTCTATATATTTACGATTTTTCGGCTTTTTCCTTGAATATGGCTCCCGTAAAGACTAGAGTTAATATATATGGAAGCTTTGCTTGCCCAAAAGAAGCGGATTAGAAGTCCGGTAGGAGCCGGAATGTTTTATCCCGAAGACAGGAAAGAAATGCTCGACTATTTAAGGTCTTTTGGGCTTGAAGAGGGCAGGGGAGGTTGCGCTCAGGCGATTATTGCCCCTCATGGGGCATGGAGTTACTCAGGAGCGCTTGCCGCAGGAGCTTTTTCCTCCGCAATGGGAAGGAGTGCGTCAATAAGGCGTGTGGTACTCCTTGGTCCAATCCATGATAAAAGGGAAAAAGGGCTGTTTTTATCAAATTCTCACTCTTTTAACACTCCCTTGGGGAATATTCCCGTAGATCGTGAAATGTCCGAAGAGCTTGAATTTCGCGGTAATTTCTTTGAAATCAACGATATTCCCCACCTTGGCGAACATTCGATAGAAATTCTCCTTCCTTTTGTAAAATACTGCTTCCCGGATGCGTCAATTGTCCCTATTTTAATGGGTCAGCCGAACGCCCAGTACATTTACGACCTTGCCCAAGGGTTAAAATCCGTAATTAAGCCCGTTCTGGACGAAACATTGATAGTGGTTTCCTGTAATCTTTCATGCGATACAGACCAGAAGACAGCGCGGCTCCTAGCAGAAGAAAGTTTACGGCTATTTTCTGAAAAAAACGCCCCTGCTCTTGCCTCCGCCATTTTTGACGGGCGGCTAAACGCCTGCGGCGGCGCTCTTGTCGCCGCTCTTTTTGAGAGCGGGCTTCTCGACAAAACCCATGAGTGTTCATTTCCCGAGAACCTTGTTAGCGCAGTCAGCGCGGAAAATAATACTGTTTACTACAGCGAACTTTCGTACGTGTAAAAAACAGCCGATAATTCAATATGCGCAAAATACTCTTTTTTTTATTGACGGCTTTACTGCTTATAACCTGCAAATCTCAGGGGCAACCGGGCGCATCTGCCGTAGAAATCATAGAACCGGAATTTGAAGTTGTTTCAATTTTTATAATACAGGCTGATCTTGTTGTTACCGAATTTGAGGCAGTTTTAAGGGTCAATAATCCGAACGCATTTGATCTGGAATTATCGGAGATTGTTTATGAACTGTACGGCAACGGCGCTTTTTGGGCAAACGGGCGCGAAAGCAACATTTTGCGTATTCCGGCTCAAAGTACAGGCGAGACCAGCTTTAGTTTTTCCATGAATTTTATAAATATGAGTAGAAGGCTCTTAGATGATGTTATCACAATGCGGCGCGTCAACTACAGATTTAAGGGAGGAGCGGACATAATGCCCGTTATTCGCAATGGTTCCGCTTTTAACGTAGAATTTGACTGTTCCGGTCTTTCAGAAGTGCGGCAGAAAAGGGACGCTCAAAATAGTAATTATCAGCGGAGAAGATAACAGCCTGAGGTAACACTGTGCCGAATTAATTATCACAGTCTAAATATGGTAAAATGCTGAATAAATATTCAAGTCGTCCATTTATAAAGCTTTGAGCGCTAAACCTAAAAATCATATGTCTTTGAGGCAATTTATTGAAAAGTCGCTCCCTTGTTTGTTCAACATTATTAATTTCAGGCTCGTTCTCTGTATTTGGTGTATAATTTTCAATTAATAGATCTTCTATTCTGTCAACAGTACTATATATTGAAAGTAACAGTTCCTCCGGTAAACTATTATGTGCCATGCTTTCTATTTGAATTTTTAGTAATTCTTTTTTTAATTCAATATTTGAAATATAACTTTCATTTATTACAGACAAGATATAGTACATTCGCATGATTACAGGCGATAAAATAACATTACTCATTTCCAAACTGCCTTGAAATACTCTGGAATCAGATAATTCTTCATTATATTCCGCGCCGTCTTTTATGACATATATAATGTTATTATAGCGGACTAATAATTCACTTGGAACATTATATATTAATAGCTGTCCTACATATACTTCTACAATCTCCCATCCCTCAACTGTACTTACATATATATTTCCGTCCCTTGTTATTTTTAAGGTTTCAGGAAGAGATAATTCAGGTAAATTGATATTATCATACAGATAATATCGCTGATTTGTAATAATATTGCCATTCTCATCAATAATGAAGGATCCCGCTCTTGTCCAGCCTATGGCATCATTTTCAAGCCTAATCTTAAAATAACCTTCTCCCGTAATAGCGACATCTGAAGGCATTTCAGTAACATACAAAGACCCTTGAGCCATATTTATAATTTCATAAGCTCTGTTATATTGATTATTGAAATGTGATTTATAACCTATTGTCATTATGTTTGATATATCAGCGTATAATAATCTATATTCATTTAATAAATCATTATCATTCGCGTAAACATTACAGGAGAAAGCAAAAAGTACAAAAAAGACAAATTTTCGCTTCATTTTATCATTGTAACATTATAGATTTTCTTTGTAAACTGAGTCTGACAGCTTATTACCCTAATGGCAATTTTCCCGTAATAAACTCTAAACTCATAATAAATGCCAGCCGATAATCAGAATGGAGGAATATGATGACGGCTAGATCACAGAACAGCTCAAATTTTGATTTAAAATTAGTGGAAAACGCTATTAGATTAGCTATTAATAAGTTAGATGCATACAAGAAACCGGTAATACCAAATAATCATCCTGATTACTTGATAAGATCCATAGATACCATGTCTCGATTTTTAAAAGATGTAAAGCTCATGCCGAAAAATTTATTTTTAGGTTATAGGTAAGCTGACAATAGTGCATATTCATTTTTCCCCTTTACACATAAAAAAGAGCCGCCGAGGAGGTGGCGGCTCTAAAGAATATCGTTCAAAAAACAACTAGAACTTAAGTACAACCAAAATGCTTCCAAAAGAGAATAAACCATTATCACCGGTACCAAATACTTCAATGGCGGATTTGTTGCCATATGAGCCTGACACTCCGGTAAGGGCTTCTACCCACGCATTTTCTGTAAAGTTATAGGTAACGCCAATGTTGAAACGGCTGGCGAAACCACTGCCGCCGCCTGAGTTGTCGCCAAATGAGTTTTGATGTATTGTTGTCGCCTGACCTCTAGTTTCAGCGCCGTCGTTATAGTATTTATGATCAATCGTAGTCAGAGTAATGGATGTAGCCTGAATCCGCGCGCCGGTATTCAGGGTAAGCCGGTCGGGAATAAGCTTGTACTGTAAGGAAAGCCTTAAGTCGGGGCGGAAAGTAAAGGTAGTAGTTAAATCGCTATTCCCGTTACGGACCAGACTAGAACCGTTTAATGCCATAGTGTTTGATTCATCTGTGGTGAGCGTTAAAACCATGTTAAGTTTAAACTTGAGCGCGAGCCTGTCTTTGCTCCATGAACCGCTGATGGAAGGGGTAAGCGAGTGAAACATATTACTTTGTTCAGTATAAGGAAAACTACCGGGGCTAAATATTCCGTTAAATCTGCCTGTCTTGTACTGTCCGCCTTCTACATAGCTGTACTCATTGTCATATAATTTCATGGTAAATACATAGTCAAGATCGAAGGAGCCTCTAAAACCATCTTTATTATAGAAAGTATAGCCTCCCAAGCCGATACCAAGAGACGGGTCAAAGTGATTTTGTGAGCGTAATATTTTTTCACCTGTAGCAGTACCGTCGGAGCCGGCTGTTTCTGTTTTTTGATAATTACGGTCGAATACAAGGTCAAGGGTTACATAAGGTCTTATTCCTTTTCCTGTTACCAAATCCTTTGCCATTGCCCATGCAATCTGCGGAGCCAGATAACCTTCTTCCGCATGATAGTTTCTATATAATTGGCTTCCAACTACAATATTGCTATTAGTAAACGATTGATAGTTGGTCCGGTAGGTAAGCCGAAAGCCCATATCGGCAACTCCTATTAATAAAGCTACATTGTTAATGGGGTTTGGTACAACGTTGATGGAACTGTAGACATCATAGATTCCGGCAGGACCTCCGGTTGGGGTTGTGGAAGTTTCTGTGTAGTAGTTAGTAGGAGCCCATGTCCAGAAATTGCCTGAGTAAAATGTGCCGATATACACATCATTTACTTTGGTTGCAAAACCTAAAGTAGCCATTGAAAGGTCTGTACTACCGAGGTTATTAAAGGCAACCATTCCAAACCAATTGTTAAGTCTTAAGCCGGTATAGGCATCCGGACGAATAAAGTCATCCGCGTTACTGCGGTATCTTCCCTCTGTAGCGCTACTTTGCGGCGATGTCCAAATGCCGCCCGGCAAATTCTGCGCCCACAATCCCGCAGACGCGATCATTAACATTAATAATGCAAGTGTAAAAACTTTGTTTTTCATTCTTTTCTCCTTATATACGGCTTTTATTACTTACATAAATACATACTTTTATATGTATAATATGTGTAATAGAGTTGTTCGCAAAATTTGGTTTCTGAACAACTTACAAAGAGTTTATATTTTTTTGGAAAGAAGACAATTAGTTTAACAAATTTCTAACAAATCTAACTGCTTTTTAACACAGGGGTAGACATAAAAATTTAACCAAAATTAAACTTTTCTTATGCACTGTTTTAACAATTGTTTTATACGTTTTTATCAACAAACTATAAAACAACGATAAGGAGGAAATTATGTCGTTGAAGAAAATGAAGAGATCGTCAGTTTTACAACTGACCGCTTTGCTTTTAGTCGTGGCTTTCGCTATTTTTGTGGGAGCTTGTGACCCCGAGGCTGGTAACACAGACTACACTGCCGAAGAATTGACAACGTTGATATCCGCCGCAACCGCCGCTAAAGCCGGAGTAGAAGGCAGTGAGGACGGCGAAGACATTGAAACGGAAGACTACTGGGTTCCCCAAGCTATTCTTGATGCCTTGAACACCGCGATTACAGCGGCAGGAGAGGCGACAGGACAGGGGTCCATTAACAGCGCTTACAACGCTCTTAATGCCGCCTTGAGCGCTTTTAACTCCGCCAAACAACTCGGATCATTAGTGCTTATTGCTAAAAATTACGAAAGTGGAGATGATGCGCTTAGCTGGGGAACTGCATTTACCCCGCTAACACTTGGTTTGACTCCGGGAAAAACCACAACTGAGATTAACCTTAACTGGTATGCCGCTGGCGCTAGTACGGTAAGCAAGGTTGCTAAAGTCCGGTTTATTAGAGGAACCCGCGATGAAGGCTATGGAGTAATTACAGCAACGGGGCAGGTAGCTGTCGCAGGCAGTAATACTTCCCATAAAATTACGGTAACGGGACTAAGACCTAATACAAGCTATCAATATTCAGTGTGTAACGATGATGTAAACTGGAGCCAGATGTACGATTACAAGGTTCCGGCTTCTACCGGAGCTTGGAGTTTCGCTGTAATAGCTGACCCACAGCTTCACGCAACCACTTGGGACGTTAATAATCGCTACACCCCCCAAGGCGGTGCAACCACCGGCGCAGGCTGGATAGAAACGATGACAAAGATTGTAGCTAAAGGCGTTAGCTTTATCGCCAGCGGCGGGGATCAGGTCGATGCCAGCGGCGGCAATGAAGCCGAATATACACTCTTCTTTGCTCCGCCGGGACTCAGGAATCTTCCGTTTGCCCCTGTGTCCGGTAACCACGATGCCCATCTTAATTTTAGGTATCATTACAATCTGCCCAATGAGCAGACGCTTACAGGCGGCACAGAAGTAAACATGATGGGGAACTATTTCTATCTCTACAACAACATACTCTTTGTGGTACTGAACACCGCGCCCTATCCAACTAGCACTACAACTGCGGAACCTTATATTGGATATTTCAGGCAAACTCTCACAGCCGCTATAGCCGCGCATCCCAGAAACACATTCACTTGGCTTATTGTCCAGCACCACAAGTCCACCGCCAGCGTTGCTGACCATCTTGCTGACAGGGATATACAGTATTATGTAGAAGCCGGTTTTGAGACTCTGATGTCCGAGTTCAATGTTGACTTTGTTCTTGCCGGACATGACCATGTATATGCTCGCAGTTATCCGTTGGCAGGTATGGATGACGGCAAGGTCTCCGTACCCGATAGATCTACAACATCAGTGGATGGTCACACGGTAACAGCTATTTCCGGTAAGCCCATCTATCTTACATTCACAACAGGAAGTGGGTTAAAGTATTACGCTGTAAGCTCGGATAGAACTTTTAACTATGCTAATACCTTGTATGTGAAGGATAACGCTGTGTATCCGTACCTGGGTGAGAGCACGGCAAATGGTGGTTCCACTTTATATGGCAGTCAAGCGTACTTAGATGGTGGCTTGCCGGTCTCCAACGCTACTTATGTTCAGCCGTATATACCGAGTTACTCCATCTGTGAAGTCAACGGCAATAGCATAACATTCAGAACATACGCTATCGCCACTGCGGCTGGAACCAGTCCCGGAGCTGATGAGCCTTATAGCTTCGATGAAAACACTCCGTATGATTGGGTTACGGTAACAAAGTAAAAAAATAAAAAAATAGGGGATATGAGCAGGTAGGTTTTCTGCCTGCCTATTCCCTTTTTTTGCTTTTACTGTTATTTATATAAATATGCCGGACGATAAAGAAAAAGAAGCACCAACATCCCAAACAAGAAAGTTTCCAATTACGCTGGGAATTATAGCGGTTATTCTTCTATATATTCTAAGCGCGGGCGGAAGCGGTGTTATAATACTCAGCCTTGTAAAACTCATGTTCACAATATCGCTTTTCCTTGTCCTTTTTGCTATGTTTTGTGAACTCAAAAAGTTAGAGCTTAAATATAATGTTTCCGAAAAGATCGGCGCACTACTAAAGAAATTGCATAAAGCTGTTACAAAGGAGGAACCGGCTGATGAAACGGTAAAAGAAACCGTAGAAGTTCCGGCAACTCCGGAAGTTTCTGACGGCTTGATAGAAATACAAAAAGAAACTGTTTCAAATCAAAGCCAAACAAAAACGCCTCTTTTTTTACGTATATGTGAAATAGCGTATATCGTATTATTTTGCGTCATAGCTTTCTTGCGTATAGCCGAAATGATCGCGAGTTTTTCTTTAGTCCTTACCGAGTATTACCGCTATACCATCGTTACCGCTGTCCTTCTGATGGTCTTTCCCTGTATCGCTTTAATCTACTTAAAAATGAGAAAAGATTCAGGCGTGTACTCAGGCGATAAAACTTCCCATGATATGCTCACATTTTTTTCTTATGTTTCATTTTTTTATGCGGCAGTTATCGCGGTGTCCTCCGCGTTAAAGTTAAATATTTTAAGCGTATTACAGTGGGTTTACTGCGCCGCTCTGGTATATCTGATTGTTTCGCTGGCGTTTAACATATTTTTTTCTATCCTTAAAAAAAATATTCTTGGGGATTTTAACTACACTCTGTTTCCCCGTACCTTAATAACGAAAAATAAAAAAGAAAAGACAGAAAAACAAGACAGCGTTTTTGATACACAAGAGGTAAGGCAGAGTTTTTCCCTTAAATCGCTGTACACAATAAAGTACGCTTTAAAAATTATGCCGGGAGTAATACTGAGTCTCGGTTTTATTTTGTTTTTGTCAACAATGGTGTTTGTCGTTCAGCCTCATCAGCAGGCTCTTGTTTACCGTTTTGGAAAGTTGGACAGTTCCGCCGTAATTGGAGAGGGCATACACTTTAAACTTCCCTATCCCATTGATAAAGCGGATATTTATGATGTCCGCAGAGTCAACTCTATGCAAATTGGATACCAAGCGCCGTACAGCGAGAATTATTTATGGACACGGGCGCACGATGGCGGAGAAAATACGCTTCTTACCGGAAACGGTAATGAGATGGTAGCGGTAAACATAAAAATTACCTATATAATTACAGATTTATACAGTTATGTGAAAACCTGCACAAACCCCGAAGCGGTATTGAATGCGTCTGCTTATGAGGCTCTGATGAACCGTACTGTCGATACTACTCTTGATGAGTTCTTAAGTGTTGATCGCAATTCTCTTTCAGCAGAGGTAGCTGATGAGCTTTCGGTATTTTGTATTTCAAACAAACTTGGGCTTTCCGTACTGCAGGTTATTATTGAAAGCATACACCCTCCCGTTGAGATTGCGGACATTTATCAAAGGGTTGTAACCGCTTTAGTCGTTAAAAATACAATTATCACAAGAGCGGAAACGCAAGCAGGAAAAACAATCATTGACGCGCAAAAGGAAGGTAGAACATCTGTTGTCAACGCCATTGCCAGAAGATACGACAGGGTCAGTTCTGCCCAAAAAGAAATGGCTGTTTATTATGCGGCGATGGAAGCCTACGCGGCAAACCCAAGAGCTATGCAGATTGTAAAATACGTTGATACTTATGAAAGGATCATCAACGGTAATAAAGTATACGTTTTTTCACCCAGAATGGAAGCCGGAATATCAAGAGCTATTATCGGCGGAGGAAATACTGTTTATCCGGGTGATTTTTAACAGGAGAAGGTTATGAATAAAGTTTTTAAGTTGTTGTTTGCCTTAATTTTTGTAGTGATTGTCATTGCCGCCGGATTTACCTTTACGGTAAAAGAAGGTTTTTGTACAGTTATTTCGCGCTTTGGGAAAATTGTTAATGTACATACGCAAGCAGGTTTACATTTCAGACTCCCCTTGCCTATTGATAAGTTAATAACCTATGATACCAGAAATCAATATATGGATTCGGGTTATAACGAAACCCTTACAAACGACAAAATTAATATCATTCTTCAAACTTATATTGTATGGCGCGTAGCAGACGCTAAAACATTTTATACCAGCACCGGTAATTTTGAAATAGCGCAAAGGCATCTTAATGATCTTGCGGCGAGCGCGAAAAACGGCGTTCTTGGAAATTATACGCTCTCTTCGCTCGTTTCTACAAATCTTGATGACATAAAACTGGTTGAAATATGCGAGGCTATCGAAGAAAAAGCCGCCCAATCCGCAATGGAAAATTACGGCATTGAAATTCAAACATTGAAGATCAAGCGGATCGCTCTCCCCGACGCAAACATTCAAAGCGTCTTTGGTCAGATGATAGCGGACAGGCAAAAATATGTTTCGCAGTTTGTCGCGGAAGGAGAGCGGGACTCCGCCATAATTGTAAGCGAAGCGTCGGCAAGAGCCGCTGAAATAATCGCGCTAGGCAGGCTTGAAGCGTCGGAAATTGACGCCGAAACAGAAAGAAGAATCGCTGAAATATACGGAGAAGCGTACAATACAAATTCAACGCTGTTTATTTTCCTTAAAAAACTAATCGCGCTTGAAAATTCCGTAAGCGCCGACACAATTTTAATTATGCGCGCAAGCGAATCCCCATTTGATGTTATTACGGGAATAAATTAAGGCGTTAAAATGAACACTAAGAATTTTCAGGCTTTTACGCAAATACTTCAATATATAATAAAATATTTTAAGTGGATCGTAGTTTTCGCGACAGTTCTTATCGTGCTTTCCGGCGTATATCGCGTACAGGGCAACGAAGAAGCTGTTGTACTGCGCTTTGGCAGAATAACAGGAACGCCGGAGAAGCAAATAAAAAAACCCGGTCTTCATTTTGCACTTCCGTTTTTTATAGACGAAGTAATTAAAATCCCCGTGCATACCATACATGAGAGGGACATAACTACACATTACGGAACTGAAGACGGCTCAATTAACAAAGATGTTGAAAAAAACGGTTATTTGCTTACAGGAGATAACAATGTTGTACTAATAAGCGTAAAGATAAAGTATCAAATAAAAGAGCCGGTACAGTATATTTTTTCCACCAGCGACGCGGGAAAAACTATTGACGGTGTTGTAAGCGCGGAAATGACCCGCACTATTACTCACATGGATATAGATTCAGTTCTTACAAGCGGCAGGGCGGAATTATCTGTAATACTGTTAAATAATTCCCAACTCATTATTGATGAATTAAAATTGGGAGTTTTAATTACCGGTGTTGAATTAACCGGGATTGTACCTCCGGCGGAAACTATCAGATACTTTGAAGCGGTAAGAGACGCGGCTGTTGTAAAACAAACCGGTATTCAGCAAGCCCTTGAACGTTCTTCAATTCAAATACTCAGCGCGCAAGGCGAGGCAAGCGCGGCAAAACAGAGAGCCATTTCAGAACAGAACACGAAGCTGATTAGGGCGCGCGATGAAATGGCGGAGTTTTACGGTTTATACGGACAATATGCCCGTAACCCGCAAATAATAATGGCTGGAACATTCAGGCAGAGAGCCGCCGCTGTTTTCGCTAAAACCGGAGCTTCGATAATAGTTCCGAATGGCAGTTCAGCGCCGGTTATCGTATTGCCGTAAGAAGGAGTTAGTTGTGAAAAATATAGACAATATTGCCGGCAGTTCATTAATTGAATCGGGCAGGGAATATCTTTCGGATAAAGATAAGGAAAAATTTCAAAATAATATTTTGTCTCTTTTTGGCGCGCTTGTATGTCTTGCCACCGGTTTTATTTACGGGAAGATTTTTCCAGAGCAGGATATAGTCCGCGCTTTTATTTTTTTGGCTGGCGTTCTTATTATAGGAGTCCCTGTTTTTGTTACCGCAGTACAGGGGCTGGTTTCCAAGAACATGAAGTACGCTATGGAAATACTTGTTTCAATAGCGATGATAGTTTCTGTTTTAAGCGGGAATTTTTTACTCGCTATTCTTATTCCGGTTATTCTTACCTTTGTACACTTTTTAGAAGAAAAAAGCATAATGGGGGGGCGGGATGCGATTGAAGGTTTGAAAAAAATGCAGGCGGATAACGCGATAATGCTTAAAGACGGAACAGAAATTGAAATAAGCGCGAAAGAGTTAAAACGCGGCGATATAATTATAATTCGCCCCGGGATGTCTTTTCCGGTTGACGGTGAAGTTATTTTTGGCGTATCAAGCGTAGATCAGAAATCTCTCACCGGCGAATCCGTACCAAAAACGGTTTCAACGGGCGATCCGGTATTTGCCGGAACCGTAAATATTGACGGCAGTATTCAAGTTAAAGTTACAAAAGAATACTCGGACACGTCTTTTCAAAAAATTGTTAAACTGCTTGAACAGTCCGAACACATTACTATTCCTGAAACTAAAATAGTTGATAAGTTTATGTTTTACTATATTCCGATTACGCTTGTTACCGCCTTACTTGTCTGGTTGTTTACAAAGGATATTACAAGAGCTATCGCGATTCTTGTCGCAAGTTGTCCGTGCGGGCTTTTGCTTATCAGTTCCGCTCCAATGATTGCGGTGCTTGCCGCCGCGGCAAAGAGGGGAATACTTATAAAAAATTCATCGTTTGTGGAACATCTTTGCGAAACGGATTATGTCGTTTTTGATAAAACCGGAACCATAACGAACGGAATTCTTGAGGCGAGCAGTTTTCATCTGGAGCAAGCCGCTGATTTTGACGAACTGGTTACAACAGCCGCCTGCGTTGCTCATGCGTCATTGCACCCAATATCGAAATCAGTGGTTTCGTTATGTGAAAAAAAAGATTTTAGGAGAGATTTTGAAATTAAAGAGCATATCGGAAAGGGTCTTGAGGGCAAAAAGGGAGATGAGATAATTTATTTTGGCAGTTATAGTTGGCTACGCTCACTTGGCTGTGATGTTTCCGATAAATATGAAGATGCGGGAACCTGTAACTGGGTTGTAAAAAACAGAAAAATACTTGGCTGTATAGTATTTAAAGATACGCCCCGCGAAGAGGCTGGACAAGTTGTAAGCCAATTAAAAAATATTGGCGTGTCAAAAACGTGCCTTCTTACCGGAGACCGTTTTCAATCGGCACAGAGAATACAGACTGCGGTAGGAATTGACGAAATGCAATGCGAATTACTACCCGAACAAAAACTCGCGCATGTTGAAGATATGATGAAAGAGCATATTGTTACGGTTATCGGGGACGGTATCAACGACGCGCTTGCCCTTTCAAAGGCGCATATAGGAATAGCGATGGGGGCTATAGGCTCTGATACCGCTATTCAAAGCGCGGACATAGCGTTAATGAACAATAATCTTGCCAACATTCCGTATGCAATTAAACTGGCGCAGAAAACAAAGAGCGTTATTTATCAAAATATTATTTTAGCCTTTTCCGTAAGTATTGTTATGATATTTCTTGCCGGAGCCGGAATTATAACGCCGATCGCAGGCGCATTCCTTCACAACATCGGCGCTTTTATTATTTTAATAAACAGTGGACGAATAATGGCAAAGAGTAATTATGCAAAGAAGAGGGTCAACGAATTACACGAATAGGGCGAATTAAAACGAATGAATACTTAAGAGAAGTATAAGTTGACGAATAAAAATTAACTTCCATAATTATTCGTCTTAATTCGCGTTTATTCGCGTAATTCGTTGATCTCTTCTTCATTCGAATTATTAGTTGATAACTGCGTCAATGTTTGAGCATTCCGTTATCGCCATGATAAGCCTGTCCAGTCCCATCGCTACGCCGCTACAGCGCGGGAAGCCTTTTTCTACTTTATGCTCAAACAATTTCCAGTATTCGCGGTCAACTTTATGCTTCACAAGGGCAGTTCGTTCCTTTTCGGCTTCTTCGCTTATAAAAAATTCTTTTACTTTTTCCGCGATTGTTTCTTCGGAGAAACAGTTTGCCAGTTCTATTCCGTTGTAGTACAATTCCCAGCGTTCAACTGTTTTGCCGTCAGGTGATTTTTTTGCCAGGCAGGGGACAAAGGCAGGGTAATCGACAAGCGCGGTTAATTCTTCTGTTTTTAAGCAGGGCTCTACCGCGTGTATAAAGATTAAGTCGTAAAGTTGTTGAATTGTTGTTTCGGGCATGGGAGCAAGTCCAAGCCTTTTTGCCTCTCTTTCAAGCGTTTCTTTATTTTCAGCGCAGGCAAAAAGGTCAAAACCCGCGAATTGCTTAAATGCCTCAGCGACAGTTATTTTTTTTATTGGCGGATTTAATGCCGGAGCCTGCGTTTCTCGCGCAAGATGAGAGAACAATTCTTCGGTCAACGCAAGGGAATCCATGTAATCTGCGCCTATTGTGTAATACTCAAGCATTGTAAATTCGCTGTTGTGTAGATGACCGCAAGATTCTCCGTTACGGAAACATTTGCATATCTGGTAAACATCTACGGAATGTTGAGCAATAATTTTTTTCATCCAAATTTCAGGCGACGGAATAAGGTAGAGGGGAGCGTTTTCTTTTTTGCTTCCACGAGGGTAAATACGCTCAGTTTGGAAGACCTCAAGACAGGATTCAGGGATTAAATCGCTACAGAGCAGGGGAGTGTCAAGTTCAAGATAATTTTTTTTATCAAAGAACGATCTTACCTGTCTTATAATAGCGGCGCGTTTTTTCAGCATTTCTAAATCCATTGATACAACTCCACATAGTTAACATAAAATGTTTTAAAACATTATTCCAAAAATTCCTCACACAAAGGCACTAAGGACGGCGACTTATTTGTCAACGGCGCGTTTCTTATTATGTTTTTCTTAATTTCAATAATGAAAAAAGATTGAAGAGTACGCTCAGTTTACGGAATTCCCTTCTTCCTCCTCTTCGCACTTTGTGCCTTTGTGCCTCCGTGTGGAATATTTCTAAATAGCTTGCTAACATAACCGTAAACAAGCCTCTTTCCATTTCCTGCCTCGGTCAAATTCGTTAAGGAACAATCCAAAACTCGCACATCCCGGAGAAAGAGCGATAATGTCTCCCTTTGCGGCTTTGCTTATGGCGCACTGTACGGCTTTGTCTAAATTATCGAATGGTCCGCACCATGGGATATTTGCTTTTTTCAACATGGACGCAATCTTTTCACTGCCGCTGTCCGCAAGAAGGATTATCGTTTTTGCTTTTGACGCGGCTTTGGCAAGGGGGGAGAAATCAAGGTTTTTGTCGGAGCCGCCTGTAACAAGGATAAGAGGCGCTTTTTCAGCTAACGCTGTAATGCAGGCGGCGGCGGCTTCGGGAATTGTTGCGGCGCTGTCGTTGTAAAAACGTATTCCGTTCGCTTCGTGGAATAATTCAAGGCGGTGCTCTATCCCTGAAAATGTTGAAAGCGCGCCGCGAATTGCGTCCGCTTTTACGCCAAGCCCGTAAGAGGCAAGAGCCGCGCAGAGCATATTCAGTTTTTGATGCTCTCCGGGCGTTAAAAGGCAATCAGGGACTAATTCTTCAATTTCGCCGCTTATGCCATCCATGTTATAAATACGCGCAAGACCACGCCCGTTTTCAATCCATCCGCCGCTTAGCCCTTCTCCTAACGGCAAATGCGACCAAATAAGCGGACGCGCTTTTGTTTGAGAGCGAAAACTTTTTCCCCATTCATCATCACCGGCTACTGTAACATCGGAAGGCTCCTGCCCCCTGTAAATATTTCTCTTGTCATCAACATATTCTTCCATTGACGTATAACGATCCATGTGATCTGCCATAATCGCCGTGATAATAGCCGCTGACGGTTTTAACAACGCCCCTCCGTCCAGAGAAGTTTTTCCCATTGCTCTCTGCTCATTGCTCCTTGCTCCTTGCTTTAAATCGCCAAGCTGGAAACTGGAAAGTTCAAGGACAACATCATCGCTTTCAGACAAATCATCTAAAAAAGTTAAAGGGCTTACAGTGATATTTCCGCCTAGGAATGCCTTTCCCTCTTTTCGCCCGCTTTTAAGAATCCAATGGAGAGCGGATGCCGTTGTGGATTTTCCTTTGGAACCTGTAACGGCAAAAAGCCTTGCGGGGGATTCTGAAAGGAAGAGGGAAAGATCAGTTTCTATACGCTTTGCTACCTGTAAAAAAGGAGAGTCAGGTTTTACGCCCGGATTTTTTATCACAATACCGGCATTTTTAAAATCTTCAATTTCATGCTTACCAAGAACATAACGTACGGGTTGCCTCCCCATTTCTTTACAGGCGGCATCTAATTCCTCTATAGAAGGCGCAAGAACTTTTTCGTCTCTCAGGTCGGTAACGGTAACTTCCGCCCCGCGTTTAAGCAAAAACCGCGCGACTGCCAAACCTCCGCCGTGCAAGCCAAGCCCCATGACCAACGCTTTTATTCCAGAATAATCCATGTTATGTTAATACCATGCATACAATTACATGTAAACAGGTAAAATATGCCTCAAAATGAAATCCTCAGGCTTATGCCCCTTCTGGGAGATATGGGTGAGCCGATCAATTTTGGCTGGTCAAAGCAGGCAAATCTTTCTTATGATCCTACGCTGGTTGACGCGCCAAGACGCAGAATAACAGAGTCGGATCGATACATTGTCCATACCCCTACCCACATGGTTGTTTTTGAAATCAGTGATGACGGCTGGCTTGGACACATGGCTATTTCTGTTATTTCGCTGAGGGACAAAAAGCGTTCAACTCAAATCTTCAAAACTACTCTGCCTCTTGGCAGTTATAAAATGCCAAACAGCAGTTCGACGGGTTCTATTCGCTGGCGCATGAAAAAAACATGGCTTGATTTTATATGTATGGAAAGCGGGGCGAGAATTATCAAAGTTGATATACCCAGATTCGGACGGCACAGGAGTTTGCGCGGGGAACTGGTTTTAACCGAATTTGAGGATTCTCAGTCGGTTGTGACTAACCAGCCGTGGAGGAATGAAAAAAACGCGTTCAGGTACGCACGCTGTTCCCCTTGGTTTTTTGCCGAGGGGGTAATGCAATTTAGCAGTTCAGAAATCATCTTTACCCGAGGAAACGCTTGGGGAATTTTTGACTGGAACCGCTCTGTCCGCCCAAAAGCCGATATTCGTTATTGGGCTTCGGCTTGCGGAATGATCGACGGAAGACTGCTAAGTTTTTGCGTAGGTTACAGTTGGGCGGACTTTTCACGGGGTACTGAAAACGGCTTCTTTATCGATGGGAAATTGCATAAACTCGATCAGGTAACTTTTCATATTCCCCTTTCTAACTGGCTTTCCCCTTGGCGTTTTACCAGCAATGATAACCGGCTGGAAATGACATTTTACCCCCATCAGGAAAGGATCGACCGGAGCAGGTTCTTTTTCTACAATTCTACGCGCCGCCAAGTTTGCGGCTTTTTTTCAGGCAAAGTACAGCTTGACGATGGTTCTGCGGTTGAATTCCAGAATCTGACCGGATTCGCCGAACGTATTAAAATGCGTTTTTAAGTATGGGGAACTTCTAAAAAATTCAGTTTTTAGAAGTTTTCTTATCCTATAATATGCGTTTTTTGCATAAATTCTTCATAAAAAGACGGTTTCCCTCTTTTTTTTTTTACTAAAAGGATGTATTATTAGTCAAAGGGGCTTTATGGGTAAATTTTTATATTCTTGGCGCTTTTATTCATTTGGACGTGAACAATACCAAGAATGCATGAGCAAAATATTCAGTACTAATTTGCTCAACCTGCGTCTAACAAGTCAACTTTTTTCTATATTAACAGCCATTTTTGCATTTTTCCCCATTGTTTTTGAACATAATCTTATAAAAGCCGGCATTTATCTTTTTGCCGCTTTAGTCGGGATTGTGATTTCTTTTTTCTCAAACTATTTAATGCAGTTAATCAATGTAAGCAGTAAAGTTATTTTTTTTATGATTGCGTTATTTTATGTGGATGTTATGGTTTTTTCTACATATCTGGATGTTTGGGCAAGTCAGGGTCCGATAGCTGTAATTTTCCCTTGTTTTTTAATATGTTCCCTTCTTATGTTTATAATCCCGCCGCATTTTAACCTCTGCCTTACATTGATTGCAATATTTATTTTTGTGGGTTCCGCTTTCTTTAATAAACCGGTTGATGTCTTGATATATTTCGTAGTAAACTCGCTTATTGCAGGTCTTATCAGTTTGTTTTTTTCTTGGCACATAATAAAACTGAGGCTTGGGCTTGAAATAAGTACGAATATGCTGGAGGAAGAGCGCAATAAGTATGTTGATCAAAGTATTACTGACGAATTAACACAGCTTAGAAACCGCCGTGATTTTATGCAGACCTTTCAAAGGTATCTGTCAAATTTCCGCTCTTCGGATGACTATCTGTGCATTGCGATTGCGGATATTGATTTTTTTAAATATTATAACGATCATTACGGACACCCGAAAGGCGATGATTGTTTGCGCGCTGTAGGAGCCACTTTAAACAGTTTAAGGGATGACATGGGCATTTATACAGCGAGGGTCGGTGGAGAAGAATTTGCCGCGCTTTGGTTTGAAAAAGATGTTTCGCATGTGGATGCGGTTATTTCTCATTGGGCGGGTAAAATTAATGGCTTGAAAATCCCGCACGAGAAATCAAAGGTTGCGAGTTTTGTATCGATGAGTATTGGGGCGTATGTATCGCGTTGCGGTTCTTATCAGGAAACGCAGATACTGTATGACCTTGCGGATAAAGCGCTTTATAAGGCAAAGGGCGGCGGACGTAATTGCGCTATCATCTGCGGTGATGAAATTAAGGAGTACAAAATTACTCCTAAAGAAGAATAGATAAGGGCGATTTTTTTTATAATGAATCTTGAAGCGTTTATACTCGGTTGCGGCGGAATGATGCCGTTGCCGAACAGACATTTAACATCGGTACTGCTTAGGCGTGAAGGAGAACTCTTTCTCTTTGACTGCGGCGAAGGGACGCAAGTCTCACTTAGGCGGCTTAACCTGCGGTGGAAAAATATTTCTGTAATTTTTATCAGCCATACCCACGCCGATCATGTTACGGGGCTCCCCGGACTTTTAATGCTTTCATCGCAGGTGGATAGGGACGAGCCGCTTTATATAATTGGTCCGCCGCGAATTGCCGAATATATCGAAACATCAAGGCGTGTACTGGATATGTACATTAATTATGAAATAATCGTGCAGGAAATTACTTCTCCCGGTATTGTGTACAAGGGGGATGGGTTTCATGTCCGGTGTTTTCCGCTTTCTCATACAAAACCTTGTTACGGTTACACGCTGGAAGAGGATTCGCGTCCCGGAGTTTTTCATCCTGAAAAAGCGCAGGCGCTGAATATCCCGATGGGGAAATTATGGGGCAAACTGCAGAGGGGCGAGGTTATTCAAACACCGGACGGCAGGGAAGTCCGTCCCGAAGAAGTGATGGGGGACGCGCGGCAGGGGCGAAAATTTTCTTTTGTTACCGATTCTCTCGCTTTTCCTGAAATATCAACCCATGTAATCGGCTCCGATCTTTTTGTCTGCGAGGGTATGTTTTCGCAGGAACTTGCCGAGGACGCCCATGCCAAAAAGCACATGACCGGCGAAGAAGCCGCGAGGATTGCCGCGCAGTCTTCCGCCGTAAAAAAACTCGCGCTTATTCATTACAGTCCGCGCTACAACGATTACGAGTTAAAACAGCTTCTGTCCGAAGCAAAAGCGGTTTTCCCTGAAACCGTCCTTACCCATGACCGCGCGGTATTCCCGATTGAATATGTTGATTAAATTTTATAATATAGAAAAATGAACACTCAGGTAAAAATTGATGTAAGGAACCTTTCAAAACAATACGGAACTGTGCAGGCGGTAACCGATGTTTCCTTTTCCGTAGGAGATCAACAGGTTCTGGGGTTTCTTGGACCAAACGGTGCGGGTAAAACTACCATAATGAAAATCCTTACGGGTTTTCATTTTCCGTCAAGCGGAAAAGTTCTTGTAGACGGAATTCCGGTGGACGAAGACCCTCTGGAAATAAAAAAGCGAATCGGCTATCTGCCGGAAAATGTCCCTCTCTACGGCGACCTCACCGTTGACGAGTATTTAAACTTTGCCTCAGAAGCGCGTTTTATCCCAAAGCAGAAGAGGGCAGACGCGATTAACACAAGCCTTTCTGCCTGCGCCCTTATGCCGTACAGAAGCAGAAAAATCGAAACGCTCTCAAAAGGCTATCGCCAGCGTACAGGTCTTGCGCAGGCGATCCTCCACGATCCGCCTATCCTAATCCTTGACGAACCGACTACAGGACTTGATCCCAATCAAATTATTGAAATCCGTTCGCTGATTAAAGAACTAGGTAAGCGCAAGACGGTTATTCTTTCCACGCACATTTTACAGGAAGTAGAGGCAATTTGCACACAGATGTTAATCATAAATGACGGGCGGATTGCTGTGCAGGGAAGACCGGAAGAAATTGCCGGTTCCATGAAGGGCGGTGACACATGGGAACTTATCCTTAAGGACTCTAGCGGCAATGCGGACGCGATAAGTGAAAAACTTTCTTTGCTTGGAAATATTTCTGGCGTGTTAGTTGAAACTATCGGGAGCGGAGATTTTTCCGCGAGTTTCTTTGTTCCGGCAGACGAAGATAGGCAAAACGCCGGGGAGAGGATTTTTGACTGGGCTGTCGCTCAAGGCATAAAGATACTTGGAATGAACAGAAAGAAGCTAAGTATCGAAGATATCTTTGTAAAACTTACAAGCGAGGAGCGTAATAAATGAAAAACATCATTCCCTATCGCGCCCTTACATTGGCGCGTAAAGAACTTTTCCAATATTTAAGTGCTCCTGCATTTTACGGGGCGGCGGTTTTCTTCCTTATCTTTTCTTCGGTGTGGCTTTTTTATCTTCAGCGTTATTTTGCCCTAGATCAGGCGACACTGCGTCCGTATTTCGGCGTGTTCCCTATTGTTTATATTTTGGTTATTCCGGTAATTACCATGAAAAGTTGGGCGGAAGAAAGAAAGACCGGAACTATCGAACTGTTATTAACAATGCCTTTTACAGAATGGGACCTTGTGCTGGGGAAATTTTTCTCTTCTCTTAGCGTGTTGAGCATGATGCTCTTTCTTACTCTGCCTCTGCCTCTAAGTATTTTACCTTTGGGCGTTTTTGACGCAGGAACAATTTTCTGTGAATATTTGGGAGCGTTCTTGTTAGGCGCAAGTGCGACCGCTTTAGGACTCTTATTGTCATGTCTTTCAAAAAATCAGGCGGGAGCTTTTCTTGGTAGCGCTGTGGTATTAATGGCGGTAATGTTATTGAATCAAGTTACATCCGCGTTTAACCTTCCTCAGTGGCTTGCCCTGTTTATTAACTTTTTTTCTCTGTCTTTTCACTTTGAAAGTTTTTCTAAAGGGCTAATTGACTCAAGGGACTTTTTATTCTTTGTTTTGAGTACTGCGTTGTTTTTGTTTATCAATACAAAAGTTATCCTTTTTAGGAAGTGGAATTAGGGGCGATTATGACAAAAAGACAAACAACAATTATTACAATTTTATCTATAATAGCGTTTATTCTTGCTCTGATGGTCAGCGGCAATCTTTGGGTTCGCCTTGACCTTACAAAGAATAAAGCATACACAATTTCCACAGTTTCGCGTAACCTTTATAAAGAAATACCCGATCCTGTGAATATCACCTATTACCTTTCCAATAAATTGCGCACTGTCGTCCCTTATCCCGGTGAAATTGAGGATATGTTACGCGAATATACAGCGTATTCAAGGGGAAAGATTCGCCTAACAGTCCGCGACCCGATAAAATCTCTTGCCCAAGTCGAAGAGATGGGTCTTCAGCCAAGACAGGTGCAAACCGTAGAACAGGATCAGGCAAGTCTTGTTACAGTATATTCAGGCATTATTATTGAATATCTTGATAAAGTTGAAATACTCCCATGGGTGATTTCAACTGACACGCTTGAATATGATCTTACATCGAGAATTCGCTCTTTAGTTATGGATTCCGAACGCCGGCTTGGGATTATTGTCGGGGACAGTTTCAGGCAATGGGGCGAAGATTTTGGCTACCTTAACGCGACCCTTTCCGGAGCCGGTTACAGAGTGCGTGTTATTTCTCCCGGTGATGAAATCCCTGATAATTTGCCGGCTTTATTTGTGCTTGGAGGAGTGGAAGACCTTGATGAATGGGCGCTTTACAGGATCGACAGGTATATACAACAGGGCGGGAAAGTACTTTTTGCGGTAAAAGGAATTTATATAGATACGATATACGGCACTATAAACGCGAGAGATCAGGAAGATAAAGGACTTTTGGTAATGCTTACTTCTTATGGAGTATCAGTCCGCCCGGAGCTTGTTTTAGATCGAACAGCTCTGACATTGCAGTATCAGAGTCGGATGCCAAACGGCAGTGTACAGTACCGTATCGTGCGTTATCCGCTTTGGATTGGAGTTCTTGGGGATAACGGAAACAAACAGCATCCTTTAAGCGCGGGTTTTGGAGGACTTGATCTTTACTGGTCAAGCCCTGTAGAATTACATCCGCTTCCCAATGTAAAAGCCACGATTCTTTTTACAACTACGCCGGAAGGCTGGTTAATGCGTAATTCTTTTTATACAAGTCCCGAAGTTCCTTATATGCTGGAAATGGAAGCTGTTGAAACAAGGGGGGTACAAAATCTTGGCGCGGCGTTAAGCGGAAATTTTCCGAGTTTTTTCAGGGGAGCTTACAAACCGGTACGCGAAGGCTCTGATGAAGAATTGCCGGATATGCCCGATTATGCAAGTCCATCGCGGATTATTGTAATTGGTGATACCGATTTTGCAACTAACATAATTAACGCGACGCAGGCACAGCATAACCTTGATTTCCTCCTTCGAGCCGCAGACTGGCTTGCAAGTGACGATGAAATTATCGGAATACGGAACAGACAGCCGCAAACAGGACGCCTTGACAGAATAACTGATCCTTCCCGTCGCGCCGCCGCGACAAAGTTTTCTCAGATACTTAATGTCGGTCTTATTCCGCTTTTTATTATCATTGCAGGACTTGTTCTTTCTTCGCGGCGTAAATTACGCGCTGAAAGGGAAGGGCGAGCGGTATTAGCCCCGGATGACGCGCAGAATAATTCCGTAAAGGAGACACCCAATGATAACGTATAAAAACCATGTTATTTTTCTTCTGTCGCTGATAGGTGCGCTTGTTTTGGCATACATAGGGAGTCTTATATTTAATTCCGGTATTGGGAGTACAAGAGCATCTTCCTATTCTTGGCTTGATTCCAGAACAGCGGAAAAAATAAATAAAATTGCTATAAATGTTTACGGAGAAAACACGGAGATTAACAGGAAAAACAACCAATGGTTTGTTTCAAATAACGGCAATGAGTATCTTGCGCGTCAGCTTCGTATAGAAGATTTTATAAGTATTCTTACAACACGTTCCGCATGGACTATTCGCTCTTCCAACGCATCTACGCATGAACGTTTTGGACTTGACGGCTCAATAAGAGTAACAATTTACGGAGAAAATAATTTTCCTCTTCTCGATCTTTTTCTTGGAAGCGAGGATGCCGCAGGGCGCGAAACATATTTTCGTAAAGCAGGTTCAAATGAAGTGCGCTCCGGGGACAACAGGGTAAAGACGTATATTACAAGCCCAATTACAAGCTGGTACAATTTAAGGCTTATTCCCGAAAGCGAGGGTGATAATATTGACGTGAAAAATGTGCAAAGGCTTTCTGTTTACACCGAGCGGGAGGTACAGGTTTTTACACGTAGAAACAGAAGTTGGGTAATCTCAGGGATTAGCGTAGAAAATCCTGATATAAGTAGTATAGAAAGTTATATTAGGCAAATTTTAACTACTGAAGGCGATAATTTTGTTGATGACGTATACTTTGATGATCCAATGTTTAATCAGACCCGTATTGTTCTTGAATTAGACACAGGTCTTGTTAAAACAATTCGTTTTAATGCTCCTGATGAATCGGGGCGGCGTTATGCGCATGTAAGCGGTAATGAATACGTCTATTCAATTCCGTCATGGTCAGCGGCAAGGCTCTTTAGGGAAGCCGTTACTTTTGAGATGCAATAAGTTAAGAATTTTACCACGGAGAACACGGAGTTTAGGTATGAATTCTGCCTCTTCCTCCGTGTTCTCCGTGTCCTCCGTGGTTTATTCTTCTTGTTATTAGGCTAACCCTTTGTGCGGATATAATCTCTGTATTTCTCAAGATCGCTTTTGAAGGCGACAATCGATGTTTTTGGGTCGCTTTTTGCTTTTTTAAGCGCTTCGTTTGCCTCAAATATCAGTCTTTCGGCGTTGATCAGTCTGCCTGAGCGAGAAGAAAGCCCGATGCTTAAACAGGATTCAAGTCCGTAGCCACGGGGGAATTTTTCCATCATGCGCTGGTTAAATTTTTCTGATTTTGAAATGCCAACATCAAGACTTGTAAACGGAAGAATTACAGTTATGCCGAGTCTACCGTGTTCAAAGAGCAAATCTCTTGATGCAAAGAAATTAACCGCTTCTTCTGCGGCGTGTTTGAACATAGCGTCATTCAAAACTTCTGAAAATTCCATTATTATAAGAGTTAAATCTTTTTCTGTTGAAGAACAGCGGTGCAACTCGGAATCAAGCCGGTCTTTTGTATATTCGTCCCAACCAA
Organism: Treponema sp.; assembly: GCA_031254315.1. Classification (GTDB taxonomy): domain Bacteria; phylum Spirochaetota; class Spirochaetia; order Treponematales; family Breznakiellaceae; genus WQXQ01. The sequence goes on along the minus strand of JAIRUQ010000039.1, from coordinate 9,027 downwards.
TGTTACTTCGTGAAGAATATAAACCTTTTGGACCACCTGTTTCCGAAGGCGCGTATCTGGATTCTTCAGTTTCCCGTGATTCTCGTATTTCCCGTGAAGGCTCAGGGGCGGATCTATAAACCGTTTCAGTTTTATTCGTTGATTTTCCGCCAAGAAGAAGCTGTAACAGTATTGTAAAGAAAGCAAGCGCGAATCCGCCAAGGATAATCAGCAGTGTTTCCCTTAATATTTTTGAAAAAGCAATGTAATCAAAAAATCCGGCTACGCCTGTAATAGTTGCGTCGCGTAACCCCGGAATCGGTAAAGGCTTGTAATAGTTCTGATTGGAAAGACCAAACCTGTTTAAAAATCTGGGGGAATTATTTACCCAGCTTACAGCGCGCCCTGACTGTCTTTCAAAAGCAAATTGACCATCAGGAGTTTTGATAATTATCGCTTCAATGCTTTTTTTGGAAGCAAGAGTGTTTTTCATGGTTTGAACAAAATAGTCATCCATGAACCCCTGCGTTCCCGCAGACAGCGCCTGAGATGCAATCTGTGAAAATTCATATTCTGCAATGCCTCTGCGGTCTTCAATGCTTAAATAGAGCCTGACAGCACACTGAACCAACGCGCCCAGGTAAATAATAATACATATAGCGGCAACTATCGCGCCGCCAACGGAAGTATTGCCGCTGTTTTTTTCTATTCCCATAATAATTATTTCTCTATATAATTATCGGACTATTTAATATGCAAATAAGAGATTATTCGTTGCCTGCGGGCTGGTTTCCCCGCGATTCAGCTTCAATTTCCGCTTTTTTATCGAAATTTGGCACTTCAAAGCGAGTCTGCCGTGCCGCTATCGCCCCTCATGCCGGCTGGTACTACAGCGGCGCTGTTGCCGCCCTCGGAGCGTCCTGCCTTCAGCCGGACGCGGAAACTGTGGTTGTGCTTGGCGGACATCTGCCCGCCGGTCTTCCGCCTCTTTTCGCTATGGAGGACGCTGTGCGAACTCCTTTCGGCAGTATGGAAATAGACGCGCCTCTTCGCGCCGCCCTGTTTAAGGAACTGGACGGAGAGAGCGACAATTACCGTGACAACACTGTCGAAGTTCTTCTGCCAATGGCGCACTATTTTTTCCCAAAAGCGAAACTATTGTGGCTGAGACTGTCCGCTGAGATTCAATCTTATGAAGTGGGAAAAACCATTTCGCAAATCGCGGCGAAATTAAACCGCAGGATAAATGTCCTTGCTTCCACGGATTTAACTCACTATGGTTCAAATTACGGCTTTTCGCCGCAGGGTAGCGGCAAGGCGGCTCTTCGCTGGGTACGCGAAGTCAACGACGCCGGTTTTATAAAAGCGGTAGAATCAGGGAGCGCGGATGAAGTCCTGCGCCGTGCGGAGAGGGACTCTTCTTCCTGTTCTGCAGGCGCTGTTCTGGGAGCGATGGGTTTTGCATCAGCCGAATCTCTTGGCGGCGCACGGCTTTTAGAATACGCAACCAGCACCGATGTAGAGGAGAGCGGTGGAGTCCCCGATTCTTTTGTGGGTTATGCGGCGTTTGGGTTTGGCTAAGGAATAAGAAAATTTACCACGGAGAGCACGGAGAAAGAAGGTTAACACGACCATAAATGAGTGAGGGCTTTAGCCCGAACATTGCGCCGCTAAAGAAGGCTAACGCGATGAAAAACGCGCGAAGGCTTTAGCCTGAGCGGTGCGTCTTGCTTAGGAACAGGGCGCGACGAGATTAGCCAATAAGCAATGTGGTAGTTAGAGAGAACAGTTTTTATATTTAAAATTTTATAATATTATGGACTACTAATATATATACCTTTATTATCATCCATGTTATCAACTAATTTTTTTATTCGCTCTAAAAAACATTTATAAAAATCTATTATTCTTTCTTTATTTTTTTCAATAAATTTCATTATTTCACCTTTTGTCATATTCATAAAATCATTCTCTTTTTGTTCATCATCGCTTGCTATATAAAATATAGAGAAATTTTCTTTTAACTCATCTAAAATAGGATCATTAAAGTTTGATTGAATTACATTGCTTATATTTTGAATATCATTACATAAATTATAAACCATTTCTTTTGAGAAATACTTTGAATCTAAATAATCAAACGATTCTTTTGTAATTTTATCAATAAAAGGCAACAAATAATCACGAACATATTCTTCTTCTATACAAAACATATCATGCACTTTCGATTTCTCATCATATCTACCTAAAAACCAAAAAGTAGATCCATAATCATATCCTTCTTTTATTTCAAATAATTCTATTTTATCCATATTTTCCCCCTATTCTTATAGAATAATTTAATATATTATTTTTGTCAATCCATAATATTATTTATATATTAAAAATTATTTAAGCCCAAATGTTGCCTAACTACCTATTTTTTGCCCGTATTGCTCACTGTTTAAAGCTCACGGCTTAAAATACCGCAAGAGTTTTTTCAATTTCTTCAACACAGCGGCGTTTTACTTCTTCGATCAAATCATTGACACCCATCTCCGTATTCCGCTTCTTTGTAGCCGCCATGTAAGGCAATAAAGTAGTAAAAACTTGTTTCTCTTTAACATTTAATTTCTTTAAATAATTTTCCGCTCCATTCGCTTCCGGCAATGAAACAATATCATCCCTATACCCCGCAAGAAAATCCCTCCCACTGCTTACTACGCCCTGTTTACTGTTAATTGCTAATGGCTCTTCGCTTTCCCTCCGTGTTTCTCCGTGGTTTATCTTCTCTTCATTGCTCATTGCTAATTGCTCACTGCTAATTGCTCCCCGCTCATTGCTAATTGTTACCGTCGCTCCAAATCCTTTTTCGCATACAACATTAGCCGACATTGTGGAAACTTTTTCTTCAAGATTTTTACGGTAAAAGCGAAGAGACGAAGTTTCGTAGTAGTTTTTCTTTTGACCGTCCTGTGGCAAAAGAAACGGACTGCGGTAGAGAAAAACCGACATTTTCGCTTCCATAGGAGAGAGACGGTTTTGTCTGTTTAAAAAATAGGGGTAGATGTAAGTGCCCCTCGCGTAAGTTTGACAGTTGATATACGAGAAATCCGCGCCAAAGAGCGTTATGCGCTCTGCTCCCAGCGTTTGAGCGAGTGAAAGCCCGGCGTAAGTTACATTTCCGCCTGATGTATCTACCTGAGGCAGATGCCGCCAGGCAGCGTTTATGTACTGCGCGAGGGGATGACCGCTTAAAAAGAAGACAGGCGGAAGCGGGAAGTTAGAGAGTACGGGAGGGCTTGCGATATCAAGAAAAAGAGGGATAGAGCGAGTATTATCACTTAAATTGCATCCCAAAAAATGATAATAGCTTATATGCTGACAATCGATGGATATTACCGCGTCAGGTTCAATTCCGTTGTGCAGAAGAGCGCCAAGTGCGGTATCTGTGCTGATTATAAAAACATTTTGTGCTTTTTTTTCAGCAAGGGAAGACATTTGATGATCCAGCGAAGGTCCTGCCGCGACAATCGCCGCTTCTTTAATTGGCGAGCTTTCCCAAAAACGAAAATTATCGTTGTATTTTTCTATGGTTTTGATGTTGCGGATGATATTGGAAAACCAGCGCATTCCAAAGTGCGCCTGAACAGAGTAATCCCCTGCGGCAATTTCAATCGCTGTCTGTATAACCTCTGCGGCTGTTTCAAATTTCTGCATGTCATGTTCCGTTCTGGTTCGCAGGGGGATTGTTTTTATGCCGCCGCAAAGAGCAGGTTTATAGTTTTCAAGAATAAAAGATTTTATTTTACCGGCATCAGGGTCGATTAAAAGACTAAAACGATCGCTTTTAACAAGTTTTGAATAATCTTTGCTTGCTAAAAGCTCATTTATACCGTCATTGTCAAAATCAATTACCAAAATATACGCGTTGGTGTGCTCAAGAGCGGCTGAGGGGGCAAAGCCGCCGCCAAGACCGAGAAAAATTAAAAAGCCGCTGTCGCCTGCTGTGGTTATAAGACGCTCCGCTTCATGTTTTGGATCGATCATTGAATGGAGCGGCTGAGTGTCCCCGTTTGGAAGACAAAGGGCGGGAACTATCTCCCCGGTACGGGATTTATTAAAAGTATAACGTTTAACACTATTCATACTAATCTTTTAACCCCGCTATCTCTTTAATTGCCGTCTTTAATTCCTTCTCCGTTACATTATCCTCTCCCGGAAAAAGAAGGGGAATAAGCTCTTGTTTTAAGTTTTTTTCGTATTCCCTGTTATCTATTGCAGAAAGCAAAGCCTCCACCCCTCTTTTGACAAAAAGAGATGTTTCCCCCGCTGTGGCGGCTTTAAAATATTCGTATGTTTTCTTTTTATCCGTATGTTCCGGCGGCAGTCCTCTGTCAAAAATAGCATTGCCGCCAATGGAAAATATTTTTTTTGACCATTTGGCAAGCTGAGACTTAAACCACTGCGCGTAAATTTCCATGCTTCCGCCCTCTCTAAGAAGAGAAGAACGTGTGAAACTCTGCGAATAAAAAGGCGTTAATCTTGTCGCGCCTGAGAAAAACAGGCTGTCAAAACTGTACGGTCTTGTGTGCGTTCTTATGTCATCTACTGAAAAATCCATTCCGGCAAGGTAAATATTCCCGCTACTTAAAATCATTGCCAATTCAACGGCTGTCGCTGTTACTGTCCCTCTCTGCGGAATGATTAGCGAAGGCAGGGAAAGCGCGTGAAGAATGAGGCTCTGCCAAAAGCTTCCGTCATTTATAAGCAGGGTAGGAGTGTTCGCGCATTGAGAGGGCAGGGCGGCGCAGAGGTTTACAGCTAACGCGGCGGTGTTGTTACTGCGGTAAAAGGGATATATGTGTTTTAACGCCCAACTTCCGCCGTCTGTAGCGATTACAATATCCGCCGTTATGCCGCCCGCGGATAGCGCCATTACCGAAGAAGATGCCGCTATAATTAGACATTTTTCTTGTGCTTTTTGAATAACAGGAATTGCCTGCTCAAGACCGGGAGCGGAGCCTGTAACAATAACCGGAACTGCCGCTTGTTTGTAAAGGAGCGGATGGTTCACATTAGCGATGTTTCTAAAAAAGTTTTTTACCCATCTTCTTCCAAAAACAGCGGTTGTTCTCTTTCCTGCGTCTGTGCGTTTTAAGAATTCAACCACCTGCGAAAGAATTTTCACATATTTGTCCTTGTAAAAATTCATGGAAGCTCGCCATTCAATTATTTTAATACGGTCAATGTCAATTTCAGGTATATGTGTTTCAAGAAATTTTTGTATATCGGATGTTTCTATGCTGTTTAACGTTGGTATGCCTTCTTTTTGCGGGAAATCATCAATGTGAAGGACAACGATTTTGCTTGTTTTATACCTTTCCTGTAGTACGGGGATCAGGAAGCCAAGACCCGGTTCAATAAGAATAAAACATTCTATGTTACTTTTTAGATTTAAAGAGTCTAAATATCGCACAGCCTCAGCTTGCGGATTGTAACGCGAATGAAGCTGTGCGCCGCTAGCAGTGATTATACCAGCCCCAATTCCTTAAAGAGTTTTTTATAAGAATCGAAGTAATCAGATTTTGCGAATTCTTCGATTTTATCTTCAGGCAGGGACTCAAGGAGTTGATCCATGTAGCTGAGAATGTTTCTAAGTTCCGATCTTAAGCCGGAAGGAAGCTGAAACTGTCCCTGTCCTTCTTTGCCAACCTGTATAATAGGAGCGGCTTGCGGCGCTGGAGCAGGTGAAGGAGCCGGTGTTTCTGCCGGTTTCTGCGCGGCTTGTTTTTCAGGAGCCGCCTGTAAATCGTTTCCTTTTGTTTCAGGAATATCAATGACATCATTCAGATCATCATCGAATGGAACAGGTTGTTCTCCAATTTCAGCTTCCACAGCTTCGGGAATTACCTGCTCTTCCATTGGCATGGCAAAATCGTCAGTTGGAATGTCATCATCTGCTTTAGTATCGTTAATTGCTAGATCATCAAAAGAGTCCAGATTTAAATCGTCATCATCAAAGGAAGGTTCCGTCAAATCGGTATCAAGGTGGTCAACTGACAAATCCGGCTCTTCAATTACAGCGTCTGTAAGGTCAAGCGAATCATCGTTAGCAAGACTTTCGTCTTCAAGATAAGAGCTGTTTTCGGGAGGGAAGGTAAGGGGTGAAGCTCCTTCTTCGCGGAGTTTTTCTAATTCATCGCTTTCATCTGATTTCTCAGCGTCCGCAGATGTGGCATCATCTCCTGCAAAGTCCGCAAAATCGTCAGTTAAAGTATCATCGCCAAAAGACATATCATCCGTTGAGGCGGTTGTATCAGTATCATCGTCCAACGAAAGATCATCTGTTGAAATTGCTTCGGCGGTTATATCATCATCATCCATCGAAAAACTGTCTGCTGTGGCGGTTATATCAATATCATCGTCCAACGAAATATTGTCTGTTTCTTCTGCTTCAGCGGATGTATCAGTTTCTTCGTCAAAAGAAATATCGTCTGTTGAGGCGGTTTCTGCGGTTGTATCAGTTTCATCGCCCAAAGATAATTCATCATCCAAAGACAGATCGTCTGTTAAAGAAAGGTCATCGCCAAAGGACAAATCGTCATCTAAAGAAATATCGTCTGTTGAGGAGTCTTCGGTAGTTGTATCAGTTTCATCGCCAAAAGAAATATCGTCTGTTGAAGAGTCTTCGGCAGTTGTATCAGTTTCGTCACCAAAAGAAATATCGTCTGTTGAAGAATCTTCGGCGGTTGTATCAGTTTCGTCGCCAAAAGAGAGATCGTCATCTAAAGACAAATCATCTGTCGAGATAGTTTCATCGGTTGTATCGGTTTCATCGCCAAAAGAGAGATCGTCATCTAAAGACAAATCGTCCGTTGAGATGGTCTCAGAAGTTGTATCAGTATCGTCGTCCAACGAAAGATCGTCTGTTGAAATTGCTTCAGCGGTTATATCAGTATCATCGTCTAACGAAAACGCATCTGTTGACTCTTCTGTTTCAGCAAATTCATCAGAAATCGCGTCCGGATCAATGTTGATATCAAGATTGTCTGTATCAATTTCATTGAATGCGTCCTCGCCGGATTGCTCAGTTTCTGCGGGGGTGTCAATATCGTCCAAATCCAGAGGGTCTATTCCGAGGCTTTCATTTTCGTTAGCTGACATTGTTTCATCGCTGTCTGCGGTAAAATCTGCAGTGTCATCCAATGAAAAATCATCTTCCGGAGTTTCAGTAAGTCCCGATTCTTCCGTAAAATCAGCGGAATTGAGGATATTGTCAAGTTCATCGCCTGTAAGAGCGATAGTTTCATCTCCTCCATCAAATGTTTCCTGAGCGTCATCTTTCAAATCATCATCACTGATAATATTATCAAGTTCATCGCCTGTAAGAGCGATAGTTTCATCTTCTCCGCCTGCTTTCTCGCCATCCGTTGTGATTGAGCGGACATTAGCGAATTCTTTTTTAAGATCGGTAAGTTCGCTTCTGATTGATGAAAGTTCGGTTGCGATTTTTTTAAGCAGATGCGTTGAAAGTTCATTGTCGCCTGTTTGAACAGCGTCAAAATCTTCCTGTATAGAGTCAATGTTTTTTTCTATAGACCTTACCGTCGGGACTTCAAAATCATCATTGCTGACGCCCAAGTCCTCGCTGTCAAATTCTTCGGTGCTAAAATCAATGTCCCCGCCTTCTATTCCGGTATCGGAGGGGGCTTCAAATTCATCAAAAGCCGTATCTTCTATTTCAATTTCTATATTTTCATCTTCGACTAGAGGGCTGTCCTCAGATGGCATATTAAAATCGGCTATATTGGCGTCTGACGCTAAAGGATCATCATCTAAATCAAGATCAACATTGTCATCCGGAAATTCTACGTCGCCGAAACTTGAACTTGCCGTGTCAGTAACATCCAAAACAGCATCATCATAGGTTAATGATTCGCTACTGCCCGTATCGACCGGCAGTGAGAAATCATCAAAATCCGAAGCTATGCCTGATTTATCATCAGCAGAAAGTACCTGAGGTTCGCTTTTTACCCATACCCCGTATTCGTCAAGATCTTCCGCAGAACCAATATTGCCGCGATCTGAATAAACCGAAGGTTTTTTATTACTTGCCATGAACCGCTCCCTAAATTAACACTTATTGTCAATTATCGGTACTTTTTCCCATTTTCAGTAGTTTATCTACTTTATACCTATTTTATATGATACTCTATGGGTAGATCGTTGTCAATCCTTAAAGAATTAACAAAAATTTTCCGTAAATCGAAGCATGAGGGTATTTAAATATCTCATTGGTATTTGGACGGCTATTGTTGTATACACAATTTTTTCTTTCTTGGGCGGTCCAACCGGTCTTTCCTCATTCAATTACCTGTTATCCGAGAGGGACAGGCAATGGGATAATATCAAAAATTTGGGAATTATCAACGAAGACCTTGAAAGAACGCGAAATAACCTACTTTATGATCAAGATACTCTGCTTGTTCATGCCCGCCAGATGGGTTATGGTCAGGAAGATGAGCGTTTTGTCAGGATTGTAGGGCTTGGAACCGTAAATACCGCCCCTGCGGTGGCTGGAAATGTGTATACAGCTCAATATCCTGACTTTCTTTCCGATAAAAGCATAAAAATAGCGGCTCTTTGCTTTGGTTTATTGGTTTTTGTCTTCTTTTTTATGCTGGAATTCATAGAAACCCGCTCCCGTTAGTTCATTCCATGCCGAAATTCACGCGCAATCTCACGTTTTAGGTCTTTCTCACGGATTCCCGCACGCTTATCAAAGGCTTTTTTACCCTTACATAGCCCCAATTCGACTTTTACCCTGCTTTTTTTAAAATAAAATGACAGCGGAATGAGGGTATAGCCCTTTTCTTCTACCTTGCGGTTTATCCTTTTTATTTCTTCCTTGTGCAGAAGAAGGCGTTTTTTTCTGTCCGGCTCGTGATTAAAAATCGATGAAAAGGGATTTTCCGCTACTACCAGTGAGTGCAACCATATTTCCCCGTCAATAACTTCAGCCCAAGCATCAGGAAAAGAGATTTTTCCGTCGCGGAAAGATTTTAC
>JAIRUQ010000081.1 GCA_031254315.1 Treponema sp. | reverse complement strand
TTGAATTTAATACCAATTTATATTATTATAGGGTATATGAGTAATACCAGCATAACCCTTGGAGAGCGTTTTGAAAACTTTACAAACGCGCAGGTCAAAAGCGGTCGCTATGGTTCGGTCAGCGAGGTTGTCCGTGCCGGACTTCGCGTTTTGGAAGAGCAAGAAATCAAAATAGAAGCGTTGCGAGCCGCTCTTAAAGAAGGCGAAACCAGTGGTAAAGCCGATTATTCTATAGCCAAGCTCACAGCGGAACTAGATAAATAATGTTCCATCTTACATGCAAGGCATATGAAGACCTCAAGGGTATTGCCATTTACACTCAGGAAAACTGGGGCGTGAGTCAGCGTGCTATCTATCTAAAAATGATGGACGATGCTTTTCACGAGATTGCGGAGAACCCTGCTCATGGACGAAAAATAGACGACATACGCGCCGGATATTACAAATATAAAATAGGTAAGCACTTCATTTTCTATCGTCTGGTATCCAAAAGCGATATTGAAATAGTCCGTATTCTGCACCAAAAAATGGATATAGAATCCCATCTTTAACTGTGGGAGATCGAAGTCAACAAATGTGGCGTTACTCTGTATAGACTTACTGTATTCTTAAGGAGTGACTAATTATAGCAGATAACAAACCGCAAAAAAATAAAAAAAAGTGAAAAAAATATTGACAAAAATGCACACATTGTGTATATTATTAACAAAAGAGAGTCTTTAATCTTTACAGGAGCAAGGTATGGTGTTTTTGAAAAAATACTTTTATACTCTTTTCCCTAATTGTGCGGACTCGATTAGAAAAATTGTATTATCTTACGATGATTTTTGTAATTTTTTAATTATACCCCCCCCCCCCCCCGTATAACATAGCCCTATTCTTTAACAATTTTAGAAATATCCTCATAAAAAACGCCGGATTTTTCCGTATGGAAAAGCACCGGTTTTTTTTATATTTTTTTCATAATTACAGGAGTTTTGTATGAAAGGCAAACATTTATCATGGGTTATCGTCATTGTTGCGATAATTGGATTCACAGTATTCGCTTGTGGCGAACCGGGCGGCGGCGGCGGAAAGCTGGAATTAACGGAAGTCAGTGCAAAAGATTTGCAAACGTGGACGGGTCAAACCGCAGTTATATCTTTTACTACCTCTGCCACCGGAGACTATTATTACATTTTACGCCGTTCTTATTCCACAGCTCCTACAAGCGAAGATATTTTAAATCAGACTTCTTCTTATTCGGATATAGAAAAGCGAACAGAAGCGGTAAACAAGGGAAAAAATGAAATAAAGATTTACGGATTAACACAAGGTTCTGAATATACCGCATATCTTTTAGCAAAAAACCAATCAAATACGACAGGTGTAAAAACAGTTACATTTACACCCTCGGCAAAAATAATTGGAAACTGGACGGTTACAGATAAATCTGCTGTTTGGGGGTCTAGTCCACAAATACAATGCGTATTATTTGCAGAGGGAAAATACTTTGCAGTAAGCAATTCAAACATATTTAGTTCCCCGGATGGTATGGAATGGACAGCTCAAAGTATGAGTGGTTTTGGTTTAACCGGCAGTATTTATGGAATTGCATACGGCAATGGCATAATAATGATAGGTGTTGGGAGAAATTCGATACTTTATTCTGAGGACGGAGGTTCAACTTGGCAAAAAGGAGGAGATCCTTTTGATGGTGTTGCTATTGGTACCTATAATTATCCCAATTTGTTAAAATTTGCCGGGGGCAAGTTTATTATAAGCCTTACGGAACCAAACGGCGGTAATATCGGAATTCCATCGGCAATATATATTGCCCAATCTGCTGACGGCGAGACATGGAGTTATGTTTTCAAAGACGGGTATACTGTTGGTAATAGTCTTCAATTTTACGATATGGCTTATGGCAACGGGGTATATATTGCCCTTCACGGGGGTGGTTGGAGTGTTTCAAACGACGGCTTTGAAACAAACAACTGGACCACACACGATTATACGTGGGGTTCTTCCTCCACTTATAATATTCTGTGTGACGATACGGTTAATCCCAATCTCTTTATTGCGGGAGTTAGAAGAACTCAATATATTTTTGGCAGTGATGGCAGTTCGATACGATATGTCACTGGTCCAACGACAATATCTGCGGCGGGGTGTATTGTAAAGGGGGATGGTGTCTATGTTATAGGCACAGATGGTCAAGATATTTGGTATTCCTCTAATGGCGAAAAATGGTCTTCCTATTCATTCTCTTCAGATATAATAGATTCTCCTTCTCGAACAAACCTAATAGTTTACGGAAATGGCAAATTTATTATTTTTCTGAGAGATGGGAAAATCGTCTGTAATGGATAGATATCTGTGCGTAGGAAACGCAATGTAGCTGATACCGAATTTGTCAGTGTCCTCTGCTTGCAGGGGACACTAGTAGTCTGTAACAGTTAAATATCACTCTATATATTTAACACAAATTTGGGGATGTCCGAAGTAAGAATTTTACCACGGAGGACACAGAGAGCACGGAGGAAGAGGCAGAATTCATACCAAAACTCCGTGTTCTCCGTGGTAAATTCTTCCCTCTTCTCATTGCTCAATCGCCAACTTCGCCACAGCCCTCACCGCGCGGGCGGAGTCTTCGCTGATACAGCAACGTTCCGCTATTTCCAGCGGTTCCGCGGCGGCAATGTTAGCGATTGACTCGTAAGCCTTCATTATTACTGCGGCTCGTTTTGCGCCAATGCCCTCTACCGATTCCAGTATCGGGAAGAAAAGGTCTTTTGAGCGAAGGCGTTGATTAAAACCCGTGGCAAAGCGATGACTCTCATCACGGACATGCTGTAAAACTTTTAACGCTTCCGATTGACGGGGGAGGACAAGCGGCTCCTTCGCGGAGGGAAGCCAAATCTCCTCCTCACGCTTGGCAAGCCCGATAACTTCGCAGTCTACCCCTAAATTGTCCAGTACGCCCTTTGCGGCGTTCACCTGCCCAATGCCGCCGTCAACAAGTATTAAATCAGGAAACTCTTTTCCCTCGCGGAGAAGTCTTGAATAGCGGCGGCTGACCACTTCGCGCATGGCGGCGAAATCATCTACTATCCCGATAACAGTGCGCAGTTTGAAGTAGCGGTAATTTTTTCTGTCCGGTATTCCGTTTTTAAAGGAAATAAGAGAGGCGACAGGATGTTTGCCGTCCAACTGCGCGATATCGAAACCTTCAATCCTCTCAGGTCTTGTTTCTAAATTCAAAAGACGCGCGAGTTCGTCCAAAGCAGGACCGGCTCCCCGTTCTTTTAACCGTTTGCGTAAATCTTCATGAGCGTTCTGCCGCGCCATCGCTAAAATCGCGGCATGGTGCTTTTCTGACACCGTTAATAATTCCGGCTCATAACCGAATTTTTTTTTGAACCAGCCAAGTAATAATTCAAAATGCTCTTTGGAATCTCCGCTCGAAATTTCCTGCAAATAAATTTTTAACGGAGGAAGCCGCCCTGAATCATAATAGGAAGTGATAAATATTTCCAATGATTCCCATTCATCAGCGGCAGAACGCGCGCGGAACAAATCGCGCCCTGTCATTTTTCCGCCGCGCATGGAGAAGACCGTAACAGAGGCAAGCACGCCGCTGACCGCCCACGCGATGTAATCTCTGTCTGTTGGGTTGAGGTCTTCTACGGAACTGTCTTCGCCCGCGAGAGTTTCAATCGCTTTGATTGTGTTCCTTATACCGGCGGCTGATTCAAACTGCAGGTCTCTGGCGGCAGAGTGCATTTTCGCGGTAAGGTCGATAATTAGCGATTCAGTTTCACCTGACAGCACTTTTATCACCCTTTGGACATGAAGCGCATAATCATCAATATTGATCTTTCCGCAACAGGGAGCCATACAGCGTCCTATGTGGTAGTACATGCAAGGTCCGTTTTTTTTAATTCTTTTGCATTTACGCAGAGGAAAGAGTTTGTCGATTAATTCCATCATCGTGTTCACGCTCTGTACATCCGCGAACGGTCCAAAATAAAGACTTTTATCCTGAATTATTCTGCGAGTCCTAAAAATGCGCGGAAAATCTTCATGAGTTATACGAATGACAGGATATGTTTTTCCGTCCTTCAAACTGATGTTGTACTTTGGCGAATGTTGTTTTATAAGAGTGTTTTCCAGTAACAAGGCTTCATATTCAGTCGGGACAATAATCGTTTCAAAGGAGCGAATGTGGCGAAGGAGGGTAGCGGTTTTTATGTCCTTCTCCCCTGAAAAATAGGATTTTAAGCGGTTTTTAAGGGACTTTGCCTTGCCCACATAGATAATCTGCCCGTCACAGTCCTTCATTATGTACACTCCGGGTTCAGACGGCGCGTCCAGAGCGGCGGCTTTCAGATTTTCGCTAATATTCTCTGAATTTATCTGATTATCCATATCAATTTATGCCGATATATAGGGAAACATCTAAAAACCCCGGTTGGGTTTTTAGATGTTTCTTGGAGAAAATTGCAAATTCTTTGTTGTATAATGACTTATGCAAATGCAATTTTCTCCTGAGGTTATGAAAACTTCTAAAAACTGAAGTTTTTAGAAGTTCCAAATAGGAAACTCATGAAAAAGGCACTAATTTTCATACAAATAGTATACATCTTCCTGTTTGTTTGCGGTAGTATTTTTGCCGTCGGAGAAAGGACGATTTCTATTGGCGGAGAGGCAGGCTGGAGGAAAGCCGAGAACAGGACGGGTATTACCGAAATAAGGTCTGTAAGACCGCATCCTGTACTGCTGTTGTCTTCATCGCCTGCCGCGTCTATTTTAGGCTATTCGGCGGCAAGTGGAGTATTGGGAAACTTTTCCTCACTGAGCGAAAGCGCTTTTGATATGGCGGTTCTTTTTGATGAAAGAGAGCCGTCTCTGTTTTCGGACAGCGTGGGGCATTACAGGGTTTCTGTTCCGCCGGAAATTGAAGCGGTTGGTCGTACCCACGCTAGAGCGGGAGCCGGAGCCGCGCTGTTTGGCAGGGGTGACACTTCCGGCGCGCTTACAATTGAGCCGCAGAGCCGAAACGCTCTTTTTGCCGCTGGAAACCGTTTTAGGGATTTTACCATTGAGTTCTGGCTTTATCCGCTGAATATGGAAAGCGGCGAACAAATAGTAACTTGGGTCGCGTCAAGACCTCTTGGCGGAAACCATGTTGTGCAGAGAATAAGTTGTAGCGCTTCAAGAAACAGACTGCAATGGTCATTTATCAACTTTTTTACTTCGACAAACGGCTCTTCAAATATCAATATTGAAATATCGGGAACTACTCCCATAGTTCCAAGAACGTGGAGCCATCACCTTATCCGTTTTGACGCGTCAACGGGAATGATTGAGTACCTTGTAGACGGTTCAGGCGAGGCGATTGTTTACGCTACTTCTACGGGGCGCGAAAACAGCGAAGTTTACACGCCGCTCGCGGGTAATGGCGGCGTTTTTATGCTTGGCGAGCGTTTTATGGGTCTTATTGATGAATTTAAGCTCCACAGTGTCTGCGCGGGACGCTCTTCATTGAACAGGTACAACCTTTCAGGCGGAAGAATGGAAACAGGCGTTATTGATTTGGGAGATAATTCAAGCGGAGTGCTGAGGGTAAATGTTTCAGGCGGCAGAACGAGCGTCAGAGGGTTGGCGGTTCAGAATGAATTCCACGAAAACAGAAGGTTCCGTTTCGCTGATGATTCGGAAATGCACTTTTTTGTCCGTGCGAGCGAAAACCCCTATCTTTTAAATAATAGCAGATGGACAGCCTTCACGCCGGGAGAGGCTATTTCCGGCGTTCATGGTCGTTATGTGCAACTTGCGGTTGATTTTTATCCTTCTGCGGACGGCGAAAGTACGCCCTACCTTGAACGGATGCAGATTGTTTATATGCCCGGAGAGCCGCCCCTTCCGCCGCGTAATTTAACCGCTATAGCGGTTGACGGCGGCGTAACGCTCCGCTGGAGACATAGCCCTGTGTCAAATACGTCCGGCTATCTTGTTTACTACAGCACGGTAAGAGGGGAGCTTTTTGGCGAGGGAGCCTTGTTGGGGTCTTCGCCTATTGATGTGGGAATGACCAATAATCTGCTTATAGACGGACTGAAAAACGGAACGCTTTATTATTTCAGGGTCGCCGCCTATGAGCGGGTATCGGGGGAATACAGTACAGGGGAATTTTCCGCAGAAGTTACGGCTCGTCCGCTTGCAGGGCTTTCCCGAAATACGGAATAATTCGTTCTATTGAAATCTTTGCCGGATTATCCTATAATTTAAGTATGTTAACAGCGCGTTTTTGGGGGGTACGGGGCTCTATTCCGTGCCCTGGTCCCGATACTGTGGTTTATGGCGGCAACACTTCCTGTCTTGAAATAAGAGCGGACGAACGCCTGATTATTGTAGATTTGGGATCGGGAGTACGTCCCCTTGGTTATTGGCTCATAGAAAATGATTTAAAAAAGTACGGAAAAATAAAAGCCGAAATTTTTGTGACACATACACATTGGGATCATATAATGGGACTGCCGATGTTTAATCCGGCGTATATAGCAGGCACGGAATTACACATAAGAGGACCGAAAACTTCTCAAAACGAAAGTTTAAAAGTAGTTATAGAAAACCAGCTTTCGCATGATTACTGGCCTGTACGCGCCTCTCAGCTTGCCGCTAATATTAAATATGACAAGATTGAAGAGACAACCCTTGATCTTGGCGGGGGTCTTACCGTAACCAGTAAAATTATTAACCATACGACTTTATGCCTTGGGTACAGATTTGAATACAAGAATAAATCCATCGTTACTATTTTTGATTATGAAGCGTTTAACACCGGTAACGGTAAAGTTGACGCAGAAAAAGAAAATGAAAAAATAAGACAGTTTATGAAGGGCGCGGATATTGTTATACATGACGCTCAATATACGCAGGACGAGTATGCCGATCATGCCGGTTGGGGGCATGGCTCTTTTGAACAAGCGTTGAAAGCCGCTACCGGTCTTGATATAAAAAAACTTGTTTTTTTCCACCACGACCCTTCGCATACGGACAAAAAATTAAAACAGCTTGAAAAAAAATACGCGAATAAATCCAACCCAAAAACTATTATGGCAAAAGAAGGCTTGCTTCTGGAAGCTTAAGAGAATCAGCGATTTTCTTCATTTCTTCAAGTGTTTTTTCGTTGACGGGGATTTGACCTTTGAGCCGGCTCATCATCATTTCTGTTTCTTTTTCACCGTGGGTATAAATACGGTTCTGCCCTTCGGCTTTTTTGCTGTCGCGTAATTCCTGTAAAAACTTTGACATATTTGCTTTTATTAGAGCTTTATCGCCAAAGACAGCGTAATCAATCGCCATAAAATAGTGGCAGATGCCCGTATGCCCCGGTTTTCTGTTAACATGATTTGATGTAAGTCCGCCTGAAATTACAGCGGAAAAAAGATCGACAATAATGCTTAACCCGTAACCTTTATGTCCGCCGTTAAGCGTTCCCATTCCTCCGAGGGGAGCGATACCGCCGCCTACTTTTGCGATTATATTGTCAATAACTACAGCCGCGTCGGTGCAGGCTTTTCCGTCCGCGTCAAGCGCCCATTGATCGGGTAACGGTTGCCCTGTTTTTCTGAAGACTTCAAGCGTCCCGCGAGGAACTACGGTTGTGGAAGCGTCATAAGAAAATGTAAAAGGATCGGCAGGCATGGCAAGGGCTAAGGCGTTAGTTCCCGTCATTGCCTGAGAGCCGAATGTCGGTACGCAAATAGCTTCGGTATTTGTAGAGCTTATACCGATTAAATCTTCGTCTGCCGCCATATTTGTGTAGTAGCCTGCAATGCCGTAATGATTGGAATTGCGAACCGTTACCATTCCGCACCCGCTGTTACGCGCTTTTTCAATAGCGAGTTTCATCGCGCTTACCGATGCAAGCTGACCCATTGCTTTGTTAGCGTCTATAACAGCGGATATTTTTGTATCATGGACAATTTGCGGACATGCCTTAACGTCAACCTGTCCCGACGTGATTTCATCATGGTAACGCACAAGACGCTGTACACCGTGAGATTCTATTCCGTACAAATCCGCTCTTAAAAGCACATCGGTTATTGTTTTGCTCTCTTCTACAGAAAAACCATAAGCGGCGAATAACGTTTCGCAAAACTGCCGCGCTTTTTCTGTATCAATCTGCCTGTAACCTGACATCAATTAACCAATTGCTTTTTTAAGCTCTTCAACTTTGTCCGTCTTTTCCCATGGGAACTCTGAGCGTCCAAAATGACCATAAGCCGCTGTCTTTAGATAAATCGGTCTGCGGAGATCCAATGTCTTAATAATACCGGCAGGACTTAAATCAAAAACTTTTAACACAGCCTTTTCTATTTTTTCTTCGCTTACCTTTGAAGTTCCGAATGTATCTACCATGATAGAAACCGGAAACGGCACTCCGATTGCGTAGGCAAGTTGGATTTCACAACGGTCTGCAAGTTTGGCGGCGACTATGTTTTTTGCGACATAGCGCGCGGCATAAGCGGCTGAACGGTCAACTTTAGTCGGGTCTTTTCCTGAAAAAGCGCCGCCGCCATGACGACCCATGCCGCCATAAGTGTCTACAATTATTTTTCTGCCTGTAAGCCCTGTGTCTCCGAATGGACCGCCGACTACAAAGCGTCCTGTAGGATTGATGAAATACTTTGTTTTCTTATCAAGTAAACCCGTCGGGTCAAGCACAGGTCTTACAATTTTTTCGATTATTGTTTCTTCAAGCTCTTTGTAGGAAACATCAGGATCATGCTGATGAGAAACAACAACTGTATCTATGCGGATAGGTTTAAATCCTTCGTATTCAACTGTAATCTGGCTCTTTGAATCAGGGCGAAGCCATTTAATAGTTTTGTTCTTTCTTAACTTAGAGGCATTCTGCAAAACTCTGTGGGCAAGCTGAATCGGAGCCGGCATAAGTTCCTTGGTCTCGTTACACGCAAATCCGAACATCATCCCCTGATCGCCCGCTCCCTGCTGTCCTTTGAATTTCTTTAGTCCTGTGCCTGATACTCCCTGTGATATGTCCGGGGACTGGCTATGGATCATGTCAAGGACAGCCATTGAGTTACAGTCAAGACCGTATGAAGGGTCTGTGTAGCCAATATCATTCGCTATTTTCCGCACCAAATGGTGAAAGTCAACGAAAGTCTTGGTGGTTATTTCTCCGCCAATAAGCACGAGCGAAGTTGACGCGAATGTTTCACAGGCAACCCTGCTTTGAGGGTCTTCCGCTATACAAGCGTCAAGAATAGCGTCAGAAACCTGATCGCAGAGTTTATCGGGATGACCTTCCCCTACCGATTCAGATGTAAAAAAATACCGTGATTTTTTTGATTGGGCATCGCCCTTATTGGATGACTTCATGTTTTTCTCCTGGGTTAATAATACAAGAAAAAACGCTTTTTTACAACGTATTTTATTGAGTTTTTGGCGGTATTTCATATTTACTGTTTACCCATTTAACTTTTCCTATTATAATAGAGGAAGGAGAGGAGGCAATATGGAAAAACAAGCGACCAGTAAACGACTGCTTGGCGTGGCTGTTCCGGTTGGAGCGTTGCGGAGCAGGCATGGGATTGGGGTAGGGGAATTCTCCGACTTGGTTGAATTTGCCGTTCTTTGCAGAAAGATGAAAATCAGGCTTATCCAGATTTTACCTGTTAATGATACAGGCTTTGAAAGCTCTCCTTATTCAAGTTTGACAGCGTTTGGACTTCATCCCCTATATTTGAGAATTGAAGATTTGGAAGAGTTTAAGACCGTTGGTAACCCAATAAAAAAGAGAATGAAAGCCGCCAGAGAAACCTTCGAAAAAAATATACGTTTTTCTCATTATAATGTTCTAAAGGAAAAACTAGAAATTTGCCGCGATATCTACGACGCGAATAAAACAGAAATTGTTAAAAGCGCGAACAGCGGTGAACTGTCAAAATGGATTAAAGAGAATAGTTGGGTAAAGCAATATGCTGTATACAGAAGATTAAAAGAAGAGAACGAAGGGAAGTCGTGGAAGGACTGGCAGGAGCATAGTGTCGTTACAGCGGAGGAAATAGAAAGCATTTGGAATGATAAAAAATTCCGTGAAGAGCATATTTTCTGGGTCTGGCTTCAGCAGGCTCTTGATGTTCAGTTTTCAAAAGCCGCCAAAGCGATTACCGATGCCGGAATAATCATGGAAGGTGATATCCCAATCCTTATGAACGAAGACAGTTGCGATGTGTGGGCTCATCCCGAAATATTTATTCAGGAGCTTTCAGCCGGAGCGCCACCCGATATGTACAGCCCGGACGGTCAAAATTGGGGCTTCCCGATTTACAACTGGGAAGCGCAGGAAGCTGACAATTACGCGTGGTGGCGCAGAAGGCTTGCGGTAGCGGGGAAGTATTACAATGCTTACCGTATCGATCACGTGCTTGGATTTTTCCGTATTTGGGCAAGCTCTCACAATGATTATTCTTCCGCTCTTGGACGTTATGTGCCATATATTCCCGTAACTTCAGGCGATTTTAAAAGGATGGGCTTTGACAAGGGCAAAATCCGGTGGGTATCTCAGCCGCATATTCCCACAGGAGAGTTGATGGACGCTTTGCGTAACAACTGGGGCGGTTCTGCTTCCCCTGCTGATATTAAAGAAGCGGCTGATAAGATTTTTTCAAAAGCGTTGATACGGGTAAACGAAGAAGAGTTATGGCTCTTTAAAAAGGCAGTCAAGGGAGAAAAAGATATTGATAAATTGGAGTTGCACCCTGCGGCGCGAAATTATCTGCTTGGGAAATGGAAGGATAGGGCTTTCCTTGAATACAGGAAGGGGAAGTTTTTCCCGGTTTGGTATTTCAGGAATTCAAAAGCGTATAAATCTTTTTCTGAAAATGAAAGAAACGAACTGGAAGCCCTTCTTGAAAAACGTCAAAAAAAATCAGAAAGGGTTTGGTCGCAACAGGGAATGAAACTTCTTTCCGTACTTGTAGAATCTTCCCCCATGCTTCCGTGCGCCGAAGACCTTGGCGCTGTTCCTGCCTGCGTTCCCAGAGTGCTTTCCAAGTTGAAAATTCTCGGTCTTCGAGTGATACGCTGGTTCCGCGCGTGGGATAAAGAGGGCTCTCCGTATATTCCGTTTGAAGAATATCCGCAGTTAAGCGTATGTACCGCGGCGGTTCACGACAGCTCTACCGTTCGCCAGTGGTGGGAAACTGAAGCGGATCAAGGACAGTTTTCCGGTTTTCTTGGCGTGCCTTCACTGCCAAAAATTTACAATCCGGGGACGGCAAAAGTTATTCTTTCAAAAGCCGCAAGCGCGCGTTCGCGTTTCAGGGTTTTCCAAATACAGGATTTGCTTCACCTTTCAAATAACTGGTATTCGGCAGACCCGTCAAACGAGCGTGTTAATGTGCCCGGTACGTTAAGTGATTTTAACTGGACATACCGTCTTCCGGCTCCAATGCATGAAATTTCGAAAGATAGGGAATTGATCCTTGCGGTCGGTCAGTTGAGTAGAATAAAAGCTGTTAAAAAGCAGGTATCTGTTTAGTTAGAATACTTTTAACGGAGGGGAAATGTTAAAAAGATTTGTTATACCGTTAGTGTTTTTTGTTTTAATTCTTTCCTGCGGGACTCCGGGGGTGCGCACGGGCAAAATGCCTGAGTGGGTCAACTCTGTTGACGCAGTGTACTCAAGAGCGCGGTATGTAGCGGCGACAGGATTTTCTCCTGACCGTATTTTAGCGGAGAAAAACGCCCTTTCAAATCTTACAGCTTTTTTTGGACAGACAGTAGAGATTGATAAAACGGTATCTTCTTATTATAAGCAAACAGTCTCAAGCGGAGCCGCAGATGGATGGGTTGACTCCGCAGAAATGAGAACCAATATTAAAACATCCGCTTCTATGGATGAATTGATGGGGGTGGAGATTAAAGAAGTCTGGTATGACTCAAGAGGCACTTACTATGCGGTTGCCGTCATGGAAAAGGCAAGGGCAATATTGATTTACAATGATTTAATTCAGGCAAACTTAAACATTATCAATAATCTTATTACGATGACCCCAAGCGAAAAAAACTCGCTGGATGGTGTTATACGATACCGTTTCGCGGCGGTTACAGCCGATGTCAATGTTTCGTACAGAAACATTATAAGGCTTTTGGACTCAGAGCCGCCGAGCGGACTTCTCAGTGGCGATCATTACAGGCAGGAAGCGCAGAGTATAATAAGAACAATTCCAATCAGTGTGAGGGTAACAAACGACAGAGCCACAAGAATTTTTAACGCTTTTGCCGGATGCTTGGCGGAATTCGGCTTTGAATCCACTTCTTCTGCTTCCTCAAATTCGCGTTATGTGCTAAATGTAAATGTAACTCTCTCTCCTGTCGATCTGCCTGATAACCGTAATATTTTTTCGCGGATAGAATTGGCGGCAAGTTTAAGGGATGTAAATTCGGGGCGTGTTTTGGTTCCGTATAATTTTAACAGAAGGGAAGGGCATACAACGCAGGCGGAAGCGGAGAACCGCTGTTTTTTAATGGCGGAGAAGGGTATTAATGAAGAGTTTGCCGGTCTTTTTTCCGATTTTCTTTCGCAGATTCATCCGAGGAATTAGAGTATATTATTCTTGGAGGATTTTATGAGTTGGAAAAATATTGAATCCGTTATAATAAAAATAATTATTTCAGTATCTTTATTGGTATTATTCTCCGGTTGTCTTGCGTATTGGATTTGGGATCCTAGTTTTGATAAAAGAATATTTGAAAATGAAATAAAAAAAGATCGACGATTTGAGGAATTATTGTATTTTAAACGTGTTCCAGATTTAGCTGATGATTTGTATGAAATTGTAATTAAATTATATAATGGTAGAATTATAGGAGGTGAAGTCAGAGGTAGTATTTATAAATTAAGAAAACTAACTGTAATAGGTAATTATAGAATAGATTCCCTGTATTTTGATAATGATGAAGATGATAGAGTCGTTTTTCGTAATGGAATTCATTTCTTTAGAGGTATTAGTACACATTTGCTTCGAATAAAATTAAATAAATCTTCAGGATATTTTGGACTTGATTTAAATAAGTTTATTGATTGTTATGATGAAATAATGGAACTAATGGAAAAAATTAATAATGAAGGACGAATTCCAGGGGGTGCAGAAGATGATGGTAGAGATTTAAGTAAATGGGGAGACGAAGAAGTTTTTTTAAATTATACCGGATATTATATATATGATGAAAATTATAAAGTAAAAATATATGTAAATTATATAGGAGATATTTATGAAAGATAAAAAATACTTTAAACAACAGGATAGTAGAGAAAAAATAAAATGCCTGATAGGGAGGGGCAATGTCAGATCAATATGTTTACAATGTAAATGACGTCATTAAAATATTACCGGCATGGGGGCAGGAACTCGCCAACAAGTATCAATCTAAAACCGCGAATTTATACATACTGCACGGTAATATAAGGGACTTTCTTCCCCACGAGAGCAAGGAAGGGGAATTTATTTTTAAGAGAGTGCAGGATTATGTATCGGAAATTATTTTTGGTAACAAAGATATTATCGCGTACTACGATCGTTCCAGCGGGCTTACATTCTGCGAATCGTTCATGGAACAGGAGTACCTTGACGCCGCGCCAAAATTTGCCATAAGCCCGGATGTTGAAAAAGGCGATTTTGTTTCCAACAATCCTGAAAAATGTTTTCCTTATCTGGAAAAATATTTTCTTTCGCAGACACCGGAAAACAAGCGTGTGAAAAAAAGCAGAAAGGTGTTAATAATTGACTATGCGGAGCATATTATTCCCGCCGGGGATTTAATCCGTCTTTCAGACACCGACCGTTACTGCATGGTAACATTTAACCGCTGGGCGACAGATCCAAAATTCATCAGAAGCGATATTTCTATCATTTTGTTAACTGAAAATCTTTCTGATATTTCATCTCGTCTTACAAGCTCTCCTTCGACCGTAAAGATCAACGTTCCGTTTCCTGATACAAAGGTCAGGGAAAGTTATCTTAGCTCAAAAGAAAAAGAAGGAAAACTTTTACTTGAGCGAGGTTTGACTCCCGAAAAGTTCGCCGTTGTTACATCTGGTCTTAATCTTATGCATCTGAACCGTCTTGCCGCCGAAAGTTTTGAAAAAGAAGAGCCTTTATCGCTTGAATTTATGCGGAAAAAGAAAAAAGAAATAATTGAAAACGAAGCCGGCGGACTTTTAGAGTTCATGGAAACTTCATACGATCTTTCTCATGTTTCGGGGCATGACTTTGTTAAAAAGCGTTTCAAAAACGCCGCGAAGGTAATAAAGAAGGGCAGACCTGACGTACTGCCGATGGGGTATTTAATTGCAGGTCCTGTCGGAACGGGTAAAAGTTTTTTAGTTAGCGCGTTCGCAGGAGAAATCGGAATCCCCATGGTGAAGTTCCGCAACTTCCGCACAAAATGGCAGGGCGAAACAGAATCAAATCTTGAAAGGGTCTTAAACATTCTTGTCGCGATGTCTCCTGTAGGAGTGATGATAGACGAAGCCGACGCTTTTTTGGGCGACCGCTCTTCTGAAGGCGACTCAGGAACCAGTAACCGTGTTTTCGCTCAAATAGCCTCCTTTATGGGAAACACCGAGTACCGTGGAAAGATCATCTGGTTTTTAATTACCTGCCGCCCCGATCTGATCCCCATCGACTTAAAACGTCAGGGACGCGCCGAAGAACATCTCGCGCTCTTCTATCCTGAGTCAAAAAAAGACAGAGAAGATTTGTTTAAAACTCTGGTGAGAAAACTTAAATTGGACATTCGCAATTTTTCTATCGCCGATTTGTTCAGAAGATTTGATCATGAATATTCGGGAGCCGACCTTGAAGCGGTTCTTGTCCGCGCTGAACATCTGGCGGCGATAGACGACAGGGTTTTTATAAAGCGCGAGGATATGGAAGAAGCGATGAGTGATTTTATGCCCGCAGATCATCCTTACGATGTTGAACTGCAAAATCTTGTCGCGGTCTTGGAATGTACTTCCAAAGAAATGATCCCGACACGGTTTCAAAAACTTCCGCGAAGCAAGATAATCAGCGACATTCAGGAACTCAAGACGCTCTTGGGGGAAAGGTGATCAATTAGCAATGAGGTTGCGGAGTAGTGACAATGTGCGGCGAGATTAGCCAATGAGCAATGAGCAAAGAGAAGAGAAGAGTCAACGAATTACGCGAATAAAGACGAATTGAAACGAATAATATATGTAGAAAAAGGCGGTTGCGATTATGCGGTTATACATATATCATTAAATTTAATGAGTTTGCTTAAAGGGGTTGTTATGAAATACCGCATATTAAAAACAATTCTATTTATTACTCTGGCAATTTTACCCGTTACTGTACTAACTGCGCAGGCATTGTCAGTACCTGAAGGACGGCTTACTTATGAAATTATTGATAGGCAGACAGTAACAATTACAGGATACAGGGGAACTTCCGCAACGCTAAACATACCCGAACGAGTTCAGGGATTACCGGTAACGGCTATAGGAGAAAGCGCATTTAATGAATGCATAAACTTAACAAGTATAAGCATACCATCCTCTGTAATCTCTATTGGAGATTATGCGTTTAATTATTGCATAAGATTGACAAACATAAATATACCATCCTCTGTAACGTCTATTGGAGATTTCGCGTTTTTAGATTGTGAGAGTTTGGCAAGCATAGACATACCATCTTCTATAACATCTATTGGAAATAGGGCGTTTGTAGGCTGTAGTCGTTTGCCAAGTATAGTAATACCTTCCTCTGTAACGAGTATTGGAGATGAGGCTTTTGCGGGTTGCGAGAGGTTGACAAGTATTACTGTAAACAGCCGTAATCCTGCTTATACAAGCATTGACGGTATTCTGTTTGATAAAACTGTACGAACCATTCTTTGTTATCCAATGGGAAGAAATACAGGGAAATATACTATACCATCCTCTGTAACGGTTATTGGTGTTGGCGCGTTTTTAAGATGCGAAAATTTGACAAGCATAACAATACCATCTTCGGTAACGAGAATTGGAGATTATCCGTTTTTTGGATGCATAAGTTTGACAAGCATAACCATACCATCCTCTGTAATGAGTATTGGGTACGCGGCGTTTTCCGACTGTATTAGTTTGACAAACTTAACAATACCGTCCTCGGTAACGTCTATTGGGGATTGGGCTTTCCATGAATGTCGTGGTTTAACAAACGTAACGATACCATCCTCAGTAACAAATATTGGAGAAGCGGTGTTCTATAGATGCGTAAGTTTGACAAGCATAACGATACCTTCTTCTATAACGAGTATTGGGGATCGTGCGTTTTCTGACTGCGAAAGGTTAACGAGCATAATAATACCCTCCTCAGTAACGGTTATCGGAGATAGTGCGTTTCGGGGTTGCGTTAGATTGACAAGCATAACAATACCATCTTCGGTAACGTCTATTGGAGAAAACGTGTTCTCTTTTTGCAAAAGTTTAACAAGCATAACAATACCTTCTTCCGTAATAACTATTGGAGAAAGAGCGTTCTTTTTTTGTACTAGTTTGACAAGTGTAACTCTTTCACGAAGGACGCAGGTTGGAAGAGATGCGTTTCCTGCCTCTGTGCGGATAAGTTATCGGGATTAGGGGACTATTAAAAAGGAGCAATGAGTATTAAGTAACAAAAAAACTGTGATAATAGGAATTTAAATACCGGTTCATGCCCTTCTGGGTGTACCGTCCCTCAATATCACAGTTCGGCTACTGCCTTATATAAATATAATAAAATCTTTTAGGCTCAGCAAGAAATATTTTTAAAAGATAGGTAAATTGGTTTTACTTCTTATAAACCCATATCCCTGTGAGTTCGCCGTGAGGCAGGGGTTAATCTTATTGTATTAATTCAAGATATTCTTTTACAGATACTATTTTTATCTTCCTGTATTTTCGCAATTCCAGTAAATGGGCATCGCCGGAAATTATAAAATCAGCATTGGCGGCTATCGCACATTCAATATACTTGTTGTCAGTTATATCCCTGCTTCCCTTTTTTATTTTATTTTTGGGTACAACCTTGTTTGAAATTTCTTCAATTGATTTTATATAGTATTCAACTTCATTTTTTCCGGCATGAAATTTTGGTCTTCCAATTACATCTTCTATTTCATCCAGTATTTCTTTTGAAATAAACAGATCGTCTGATTTATTTATAGCCCTTTCCAATACGCTCCTTGGATTTCCTCCCCAAAAAAGAGCCGATATGAAAATATTTGCGTCCAGTACTACCTTCATTTGGCGTTTTGTTTCTTTTCTTTCCTGTACTTTTTAATTTCTTCATTAACATCTTCTTCGGTAAAGCCGTATTTTAAGGCTAAACTTTCACCATACGAAAAAATGCTTTCCCACTTTTTTTTCCGTTCTATATAAATTCTCGCGGCTTCCCTGATTAACTCTGAGCGCGTCCTTGCCTCATTTTTAGCGACTTCATCAATTTGTCTAAGTATTTCTCTGTTAAAAGAAATATTTACCGTAGCTAATGCCATAAAATACCCCTATTATATAAACATACAATGTTTGTATGTTACTGTCAAGGTTTGTCTATTCCAACAACCCCTCAACACCTGCGCTAAATAGCGCGAAATCGTACTTTACGGGGTCTTCGGGGCAAAACTCTCGCAGTTTACAGGTAAGGGCGGTTACCGCTTTTCTGTCATTGGACTTGCGTTCCAAAAGACCGAGTTTTCTCGCTGTCCGCGCGACATGGACATCAAGCGGGATGTAAAGAGCCGAGGGTTTTATGCTTTTCCACAAGTTTAAGTCTACCGGTCCTTTGCGCACCAGCCAGCGAAGCGCGAGGTTAAGCTTCTTGCAGGCAGAGCCATTTTCGCCTTCTGCGCCCGGATTTGCGATATGTATGGAATAATCGCCGCCATTTGCCTTCGCTATTTCTTCGCGGAAAAGATAAAAACCTTTCCATACATCCTGCGAAGTGTCATTGGCGACAGCGAATAGTTTTTCAAGATTTCCGTATTTTTCGTAGCAGTGTTTTAGTCCACGGCAGAAGTATTTAAGGTCACCTTCAAAAAATGTGCGGTGAACGTTTTTATTTTTCAAATTTTTATAATTGCCGGAAATTATGTAGTTATATGGGCTTGATCCCATTAAGGCAAACATTTTTTCCGAGGAGCGAAGAATCATGTCGCGCCGTCCCCACGCGATTGTTGCGGAAAGAAACGCGGCTATTTCTATGTCTTCGCGTTTCGTGTAACGGCGCGGAAACTGAACGGGGTCATCGGCGATAAAATCCTTTGTGCAGGTTCTTTCATACAACTGATCCAGTTTTCGCGCGAGGTTTTGGCTGTCCTTCATGTTTATAGCCGTGAATAGTTCGGCGCTTCCTGCGTAATTGTAATGTCGTGAGGGTGGCTTTCCCTAAGACCGCCGGAAGTAATTTTTATAAACTTTTTGTATTTTCTCAGTTCGGTGATGTTTTTACAGCCGCAGTAGCCCATGCCTTTCCGTAAGCCCGCTACAAGCTGGTTCATGTAGGTGCGAAGTTCGCCCTTGTAGGGTACGCGCCCTTCAATGCCTTCCGGGACGGGTTCTTCATCTTTGCTTATCTGATACCTGTCTCCCGCGCCGTCGGCGATCGCGCCCATGCTTCCCATTCCACGATACTCTTTGTAAATTCTTCCGTCAAAAATAATTTCGTTTCCCGGCGCTTCCTTTAATCCGGCGAACAGATTTCCGATCATTACAACATTCGCTCCCGCGCCGACAGCCTTGGTTATGTCGCCTGAAAATTTTATTCCGCCGTCCGCGATTACCGGAATGTTGGATTTTGACGCTTCTTCGGCGCAGTCCAAAACGGCGGTAAATTGCGGAACGCCAATTCCGGCGATAACACGCGTGGTGCAAATTGAGCCCGGTCCTATGCCGACTTTAACCGCGTCCGCTCCTGCGGCGATTAATTTTTTTGTCCCTTCTTTGGTAGCGACATTTCCGCCGATTACGGGTATATCGTAATCCTTTTTTATTTGACGTATCGCGTCCATTACATTTTTTGAATCGCCGTGCGCAGTATCAAGAACAACAAAATCGACTCTTGCCTTTTTTAACAAGGGGAGGCGCACTTCGAAATCCTGCGGAGAAATCGCGGCTCCTACAATCAATCTGCCTGTTTTATCAATTGCCGCATTTGGGAAGTTTTGCTTTTTTTCCATATCTGTTACGGTGATAAGTCCTGTGAGTTTGCCCTTATCGTCTACCACAGGAAGTTTTTCAATTCGATACTCGCTAAACTTTTTCTGCGCCTCTTCTCCTGACGGCTCTCCTTTTACAACAACCAGTTCATTTGTCATTACCGTTGTAACAGGAAGAGAATCGTCTTTGCAAAAACGCAGGTCGCGGTTTGTGATTATCCCTCTTAATATTCCTTCGCTGTCTACAACGGGAAGCCCTGAAACTCCAAAAGTCTCAACTAATGTTTTTACATCTCTGACATGGGCATTTTCAGGGACAGTTACGGGCGCTTCAATTATCCAGTTAAGAAAACGTTTTACGCCCGCGACTTGGCGCGCCTGTTCTTCGGGATTCAAGTTGCGATGAATAACTCCGGCTCCGCCTTCCAGTGCGATCGCGATCGCGAGTTTCTCTTCCGTAACTGTATCCATCGCGGCTGAAATAATCGGGATTTTCAGACTGATTTCGCCGCACAAAATTGTTTGTACATCACAATCTTTCGGAAGTATTTCCGAATATCCCGGCTGTAATAAAACATCGTCATAAGATAAGGCTTCACTGAACATTATTTTCCCCCATATAATATATAAAATGCCGGTACGGCAACCGAATATTTGAGATTGATTAAATAACCGAGATCGATGGATGGTTGGTTTTTAGAGATATTAAGAGCTTCCATATTCGATCATGGCATTTTACCGGAATAATGTCAATATTTTTTCTGCAAATTTAAGGCTATTTTTTTACTTGAAATTTTTGCCAAAATCTGCCATTATATTGAGGGGGAGAGATATGAATAGTATTACGATAACCAGCGATAATTTTGAGTCTGAGGTGCTTCAATCATCCGTTCCGGTATTGATTGACTTTTGGGCTCCTTGGTGCGGTCCGTGTAAAATGCTTAGTCCTGTAATTGATCAAATTGCAGTTGAATATTCGGGAAGCCTGAAAGTCGGCAAGGTCAATGTTGATGATAACGGCTCTCTTGCGGAACAGCACGGGATTGTTTCCATTCCCGCGCTTATCCTCTACAAAGACGGGGAAATGGCGGCTCAGAAAAACGGAGCCGCCCCCAAACATGATATTGAGTCTCTGTTCAAAAACTTAATTTGAATACCGGTTTACATTATTGGCTCTTCCGGGAGTCGCTCCGCTTGTAACTGTTACATACCAGTCCGCCGCTGTTCCGGTATTTGCCGTTCTTTCATCACGGCAAATAGTACGGGTATTTGTTGTGCCTGTACTTCTTACAGCATCAGCCGGACCGGCAATACCTCCGTCTGCGGATTTCCATGCGTTCTGGGCAAATAGAAATTCTGCCGCAGTAACAAGATAGTCCTTTGCCCACCGCTCTTCAGCGCTGTCAGAAATCATCACTGCTGTAAGCACATTGTCATCCTGATCCAGCACATAAATTGCTGAAGCGGCTTTATGCATCTTTACTGAACTTCCCGGTACCCAAAAATCACGTCCCGTTGCCGTTGAATTCGCCCCGCTTGATTCCGCCAAATTTTCACCGGTTTCATCAACACATCCTTCTTCCACCGTGCGCAGATTAAGAACTATGTATTCCCCTGCATTTACTTCTACAGGTGAAAATTCATAGATTGTCTGTCTTGTAGCATTGGTATTCCCGTGGATAACTACACGCATTCCTCCTAGGTTACCGGCACTAAGTGTTTTGAATTCGATAAACTCACATTTTGGCTTGGTGTTCTCTGTGCGGATTTCATTGATTACCAAACTCGGCATTCTGTCGTTTCTTGAACGGTATGAAACCAGCACATTGATTGAGTTCTTCTTCTCGTCCTCTGCCAACAGGTCGGTTTTAATCGGTGTGCCCGGCGGCAGGCTTTTTCTCAACTTTATCTTTACGGTAGTACTGCCGTCTTCAATCGAATCGATTGAAATATCTTCCTTCGACTCAAAAGTCAAGTTTTTTACCGTTACAGGTCGAGAAAACTCAAACCTAATCTCATTTTCCGAGACCGCCTTGTGATTGATATAAAGTAGCGCTTGCGAGCTACCTCCCAACATTCGCGCGATATTCGCCGCGTCCGGTGTTGAACATGAGCCAAGCAAAATGCAAGATCCCAACACCAAAAAATACTTCTTCATATTTTGCCTCCGCTTATATATGGCGCGGAAGTGGCATTTTGCTTGCTCGAAAAGCAAAATTTTTTAATTTTTTTGCTATTTTTTTAAAGAGGCTGTTTAAAAACTTGTTTTTGATGTACATTTTGCCCCTATTTAAGGGGTTTGCTTTTCAAGTGAGGGGGGGCGGTGCACTGGGCGCACTACTCGGACTAAAGTCCTCGCGCCTTTATCATCTGGGACACGTTTATTGTGCGCCACGCCGTGTAGCTTTATTAATCCGCACAGCTTGACGCTGTGCCTGCTTTGGCGCAGACTAAAGCCTTCGCGCCTTCTTTGTCGCGTTGACTTTCTTTAGCGCCACGCCATGCTGACTTATCCATCCATACCGCTCAAACGCGGTGCATGCTTGGGCGTGCTCGAGAATGAAAAAAATTGAAAAAAATATCACGAATAATATCAATTAAGACGAACATTTTATAGAAGGAAACTTCTTTTAGTTGGGAAGGTAAACAAATAGGGTACTTGCCCCTTATTTTTTGTTTAAACTATTACTTGACTTTTTGCCGGATTCAGGCAATACTTTATTTGGGTGATCTTGGTCTCCCGTCTTTAGGCTGCCGCCACCGGAGTCCGTGTTCGGGATTATCTCGGCAGAGATGTTATCCTATTTCCATGAAGTATGGACACGATCATCTTTTTGGACAATATCCTTTTCATAGAGGATGTTGTCCTTTTTTATTTTATTTAAAACATTACTCAAATCTCTACGATGTGTAGATATAGATATTTTTTCCCCTTCTTTGGTTATTACAACAGAAAGAACAGCTTTTGTTTTTTCGTCCTCAATAAAAGATTTCGTATATATTTCAGCAACTCCCGATGAAAAAACAATAATTGGATCGGCTAATGTCTGTTTTAATGCGCCAAGTAATTCCATCCGTTCTTTCGTTTTTAACTTTTCAAACTGATGTTCTCCCAATTTAACATATCCAAGTGGTGTTTTAACTTTCCCATTTGGGAAAAGTTTATCGTAGTTTTCTTTGGTAAACTCGTATTCTTCCATGAGAACAGCCAGTAAAACAAACTTTTCTTTGATATGTCCTATATAGCTTGGCTTCTCAAAAGCCGTCTGTTCAGAAGTTGTTTCTTTAGACGGTTTTTTGTTTGCCTCCAACCTATCACCTATCTTGCCATCGAGGACTTCTTCATGTGTCCCAAAATCTTCAATTTTAAGTGTTTTTGCTTTCTCAGAGCCGCTTTCCCAAGGTTCCTTTCCCGGCTTGCTTTCCTTCAATAAGCCGTTGTCTTTGTTGTTAACATGCATTTTTACCTCCGCCTATATATGGCGCGGAAGAGGCATGGCGCTTGCCCGAAAATCAATTTTTTTGACTTTTTTTTGGCTAGACAAATATGGGGCAAAATGCTATTGTTTTTGGACGATTCAAATTTAGAGGTAATTTATGGCAAAAAACGATAAAAACGACAAAAAGGCTCCGGTTGTGCATAAAGCGCGCGGTCCTTCTGAAGACGCGAAAAAATTCAAACAGAGACCGGCTATTTATATAGGCTCCATTTTTATTCTTGTTCTTGTAACGGTAACCTTTATTGGCGGTGATTTTATTACCGGCGGCGGATTTGGCAGAGGTAGCGGCGATTATTTTACTTTTGGGTATTACGACAATGCCCCAATTTCTTATGTAGCCGGAAATGTGTTCGCTCAGTACCAGCAAAATAATATCATGCACTACCAGAGTCAGGGTATAGATGTAAATAACAGGTATGCGGCTCAACAAATCTGGCGGCAATCTTATGAAACCGCGATAGTGCATACGGCTATTTTACAAATAATGAAAAGATCAAATTATTCAGCTCCTGAAAAATCAGTAGACAGGGCAGTGGCGCAATTTCACTATCAAAATAACGGGCGTTTTTCGCGTGAATTGTATAACCGTACACCAGAAGCATCCCGTCTTGCAACTTGGCGTCAAACGCAAGAGGAACTTACTAAGACAGCGTATTTTAAAGATTTATTCGCGCTTTTGGTTCCCGATGCCGAAGCGGACTTTATGGCGGCTATGTCTTCTCCAATGAGAAGTTTCGATATGGTATCGTTTAAGGTAGATGATTATCCCGAAATGGAATATCTCTCTTATGCCCATGAAAACGCCTCTCTTTTTGGTACAATTCATCTTTCAAAAATTACAGTAAACAACGAGAGGGAAGCGAGAAAAATTCTCGCTTCCGTGAAAGACGGGACACTTACTTTTGAAGATGCCGCAAGAGCTCAGTCGCAGGATAGCTATGCCGACAGAGGCGGCGATATGGGTAGCCGTTATTGTTATGAAGTTGATCAGGAGATTACAAATCTACCGGATCGTCAAGCAATTTACGCTCTTGGCAGGGGAGAAATAAGCGATATTATTTCAGTTACCGATGGCTGGGTATTTTATAGAGTAGAGAATGAGTTAGCGCCGGCAGAATTTGAAGACAGTTCTGTTATGGACAGAGTGCGTTCATATATAAGAAATTATGCCAGAGGACGTATGGAAGATTGGGCGTTGGATCAGGCAAGAGCTTTTATTGATGAAGCGAAGGAATACGGTTTTAACGATACAGTGCGCAGACGGTATATGGGAAAGCAGAGTTTTGGACCCCTTCCGCTTAATTACGGAGGAATTGAGCTTTTTCCTCCTTCTTTGGAATCTTTTACCATAGAAAGTTTATCTTCTGAGGATAAAAAGAATCTATCGGGTAACGAAGAATTCTGGCGGATTGCTTTTTCTACAGAACTAAACACCCCTTCTGAGCCGATGGTTCAGGGAAGCAATATACTTGTATTCTTTCCCACCGAAGAAGTTGAGGTTGATGAAGAAACTGTAAAAAATACTGCGGCAATGTATGCGTCTACTTTCTTAAACTATATTGCTGAACAATCGCTACAGTATTATTTTCTGCAAAACTCAAGAATGGACGATCGTTTTCGGGAAGTCTATTCTAATAACCCCTACTTAAAATAGGGATGCCTGTGGGCGTGGCGGGACCATTAGTCAAAAACGGGAAGACTATTCTTTCCGGGATTGATCCCTCCGGTCGCGCCGAGCGTGTTGCGGACGCTGTTGCTGTAAAAGACAGAACTCTTTACTTTTGCCCTTCGCCCCTCTATGGTTACGGACTTGCGCGGCTGTTGTCGCGCTTAGAAACAACAGCCCCTAATTCCGCTGTTCTGTGCATAGAAGCTGATCCCGAACTGTTTGATCTTTCCAAAAAAAACATAGACGCATCTCTCCTTGAAAAAACCACATTGCACCTAACAGACATCAGCGACAGAGAAAAACTCTGCTCTCTTGTCCGTAACAGGTGGGGCGAAAGGACATTTCGTCGTGTAGAAGTTGTGCGGCTCTCAGGCGGCTGGCAACTCTTTAGCGAACTATACGATTCTCTTTGCGAAACGCTTCGCCGTGAAATCGCCTCTGACTGGAGCAACGCTCTTACTCTGGCAAAACTCGGTCGTTTATACATACGCAACACTTTGCGTAACCTTTCCCTTACTACGCGATTTTCCTCTGCCTCGAACCTGTCATTTGGCTCAGCTTCGGTTCTTGTTTTAGGCGCGGGTCCCTCTCTCGATGAAACTTTAGATGAACTCGACCGCCATTTCGCGCAAAGTCTTCGCTCTCCTGAAAGCCGCTCCTTCAAAATAATTTGCGTAGATACCTGCCTTTGTGCGTTAAAAGACAGGGGCATTATTCCCGACCTTACTGTAATTTTAGAAAGCCAGCACTGGAATCTGCGTGATTTTATAGGTTGTCGCGGGTGGAATGTTCCTTCCGCTGTTGATCTCTCATCGTTACCTGCTTCTACCCGTCTTCTCGCGGGAGACGGATATTTGTTTTTTACCCCGTGGACTCCGTTAAAAATTTTTGAAAGGCTAAAAAATATGGGGCTTCTTCCCGCAGTTGTTCCCCCTCTTGGCTCTGTTGGCTTAACAGCGGTGGAGTTAGCTCGGCGCATCACCAGCGGAAAAATAATTTGCGCCGGTATTGATTTTTCTTTTACGCCCGACAAGTACCATGCCCGTTCTACGCCGGGACATCGTTCTAAGCTGGACACGCAGACCCGTTTGCGAAGAATACTGAACACCGCTCCTTATAACGACTATTCAACTGCCGCCGTTTCAAAGTCGGGTCTGTCTGTTTACACCAGCCCTTCGATGAAAAATTACTGCAATCTTTTTGAACAGGAGTTCGGCGGCGATTCCCGTTTGTTTGACATTGAAAGCGATGGTCTTCCATTAGGAATAAAAACCCTTTCTATGGAAACAGCGATTACGTTATTAAAAACTGATTCTCAAAAATCAAATTCTTCTGCTCCTGTGCCTCTCTGTGAAAAAAACGAAGGATTGATTTTATTTTTTGAGAGCGAAAAAAAACGGCTTGAAGAGTTGAGGAGTATCTTAACAGGTGAATCTGCGGCGGATCAAAGGCGTCTTGCTCTTCTTATTGACGAATGTGATTACCTATGGGCGCATTTCCCCGATTGTTCCGTTAGCCGCCGTCCCGATTTGACGGACATTTCGTTTCTTAAAAGAGTACGTGCGGAAATTGATCCGATGCTGGAGTTGATTGGTAGAAGAGAGTCAACGAATTACACGAATAGAACGAATTAAAACGAATAAATACGAAAGAATAGTGATCAATGGGGTGGCGTAGTTATCAAAGTTTGAAAGTAATATGCTTTGTTTACATAAAAGTTAAAAATCTATGTTGCCAGAAAAGATACTACGGTTTATACTTGGAAAAGCGTAGAAGGATATATTTTATGAAAAGCGACAACAGAATAACAACTTTATTTTCTTTAGGCATTCTGATTTCCGGTATTTTGCCTGCACAGGAATCATTAACCTATGTTGCCGAAAGAGACACTGCGGCTCATAATTGGGAGAACAGAGAAACTAAAACTATTGTACTCCATGCCGGAGATATTATTACTGCGAATGGAATAGTTGGGCAATATCAAACGTTTGAAAATTCAGGTGAATACCATCTAATAATATATTATGAAGAATCAAATAGGGAATATAGCACTCTTGCCAGAGATTTTCGTCCGGTAAATACCGAAGATACATTTGGCAACGATATATTTATTGATTATCCTATAGAGTATGAGTCTGGAACAAACAGACAAGCATTTGGACCAGCCATAGCCGTTGGCGATGTTGGCGAGATGTGGGTTCCCGTTTATTATTGGGATGTTTTGATGGGGGAAAACCGTAACAAACTTATTAAAATACATCCAGGTTTGGAGTACCTAAATGATGTTATGGCTGGAGA
>JAIRUQ010000046.1 GCA_031254315.1 Treponema sp. | reverse complement strand
AGTTCATCGCCGCCGCCGCTATCAATTTTGACGCAAGAACAGTGCCTTGACCGCCGACTCCTGCTATCATCAAATTAAAAGTAAATTTGTTAACGCTCATTTTTGCCCGCCTTGCATTTAATTGCACCTAATGAACACAGCCCCGTGCAAACGCCGCAACCTGTACAAAGAGCGTTGTTGATAAAAGCCTTGCCGTTTTCAAGACTGATTGCAGGGCAGGCAAATCTTTTTATACATGCCGAACAGCCGTTGCATTTGGAAGCGTTTACGGCGGCTTTGCCTTTTCCTTTTGAAACAGCGATACATGGCGCTGTAAACAACAGCACACGCACGCCTTTTTTTGCCATTAATTTACAAACGGCGTTTTTTGCTTTCTTTTGATCGAATGGGTTGACCTTCGCCACTTCGGAAACATTCAACGCTTTTACCAATTTTTCAATTCTGATTTTTTCTGTCTTGGCGTTCATCATTGTTACGCCAATTCCTGGGTGAGGCTGGTTGCCTGTCATCGCTGTTGTTGAGTTATCAAGTATAACAACGATAATGTCAGTTTGATTGTAAACCGCGTTTATAATGCCTGAAATTCCCGTGTGAAAAAAAGTAGAGTCGCCGATAAAAGCAAAATGAACGGTGTCAGGTTCAATTCGCTGTAGTCCCTGTGCGACGGTGATCCCTGCGCCCATGCAAAGGCAGGTGTCTACCATGTTGAGCGGAGCGGCGTTGCCAAGCGTATAACATCCGATGTCTCCTGAAAAAACGGCTGACTTGCCTTTCGCCGCTGTTTTGACCGCGAAAAAAGAGGCTCGATGCGGACAGCCTGCGCATAACACAGGTGGGCGTACGGGCAGAGGGGGAGGAGTTTGCGTGTTTGCGTTTTCAGGCGCAATTTTCCCAAGAAAAATCTCTATTGCTTTCGCTACGGTATCAGGAGAGTTTTCTCCCGCGACTTGAATATGACCTGTTTGTTTGCCAAGTATTTTTACGTTTAAGTGATAAAGTCCGCAAATACGAATAAGCTCGTTTTCAATGACGGGATCAAGTTCCTCAATGACAAGAACTCCATTCAGTCCTTGTAAAAATTCAACGATGAGTTTTTCGGGGAATGGGAGCGTTGAAACTTTTAAAAGTTTACAGTCTGTGTTTTGAAGTTCCGTATTTTGTAAAGCCTCCAGTGTGTATGCGTAACTGACGCCGCCTGTCGCTATTCCTTTTTTCCCGTTGCCACAAAGGATATTATTTTTGTAGCCGGAAAACTCTTCCCGCATGGCTTTTAAGTCTTCTTCAATTTTAAATTTATTCGCATACGCAAGTCGTGGAAAAATGACCCACTTGCTGTCCTTCTTAAAACCGCCTGGCGCAATCTTTGGCAAATCTTCTCGTATTTCTACAGACGCACAGCTATGGCAGACGCGAGTTGTGGGGCGAAATAAAACGGGACGACCGTATTTTTCAGAAAATGCGAATGCGTCTGCGATCATCGTGTACGCTTCTTCGGGCGTGGACGGATCAAATAATGCGGTTTTGGCGAACTGTGAAAAATGGCGGGTGTCCTGCTCATTCTGCGAAGATATTGGTCCCGGATCATCGGCGACGACAACCACCATCCCGCCCAAAACGCCGATATAATTAAGATTCATCAGCGGATCGCTTGCCACATTAAGACCAACCTGCTTCATTGTTACCATT
Source organism: Treponema sp. (assembly GCA_031254315.1). Taxonomy (GTDB): domain Bacteria; phylum Spirochaetota; class Spirochaetia; order Treponematales; family Breznakiellaceae; genus WQXQ01. The sequence goes on along the minus strand of JAIRUQ010000046.1, from coordinate 6,256 downwards.
GTCCGCGCTCCGGCGTAAGCGGCTCCGGCGGCTACTTCAAGCGCGGTCTTTTCATTGACCGACCACTCCACATAGATACTGCCGTCGTTGTGCTTTGCCACAGTTTCCAGCACTTCTGAAGACGGCGTACCCGGATAGCCCGTTACAACACGGACACCGGCGCGCATTGCGCCAAGAGCGATTGCCTCATTGCCCATCAGCAGTTTTTTTTGCATGACAATTCCTTTTTTCTATCATACAGAGATTGGGCGAAAATGACTATCGAAAAGCGGCTACTTTCATTCGTATATTTTTACCACATGTTAATTTCGGGCAAAATGCTTGTTTTTTAGTCCAAAACAGGATATGTTTCTAAACATGGATTTTACCATAAATTTCAATAAAGCCGCCTTTGGTCACAAAATAAAAAAAGAAGATATAATAATGGCATTTGACAACGTTGAATATGACGCTGTTCTTGAAGAAGATGATCCTGATGCCGAAGACAAACATTTGCTCATCGGGTTTGACCGTAAGGCAAACCTTATTGAAGTCTTGTACAACGTCATAGATGTTGATAGAATTAGGGTATTTCACGCAATGAGATGCCGTTCTCAGTTTATTCCATTACTGAGAGACAGGAGGAAAAAATGAAAGATTTGACTGACGAAGAATATGCCAGACTGGACGAAAAATGGACAAAGACTACGCCAAAAGTAGGACCTAACGGTTCAGGATACTTTTCACAACGCAAAGACGCAGCCCACACGGTAACGATAGATGATTTTTCTGCTAATTATTTGATGATTAAAGCAATGGATACCCATAAAACACCTGCGGAAATAATCAATGAAATGGTACATGAGCGAATTTCCGCTGTACTATAATAAAAGGTAATTATGTGCGGTATTATCGGATATGCAGGAAAAGAAAACGCGGTTCCCATCATTGTTGACGGGCTGAAAAAGCTTGAGTACAGAGGCTATGATTCTGCCGGTATCGCTATATACGGTGTGGACGGTTTCGATGTCGTGAAACAAAAGGGGCGTTTAGCGGCTCTTGAAGCGCGGCTGGTTGACCGCACGATTACAGGATGTCTTGGGCTGGGGCATACGCGCTGGGCTACTCACGGAGAGCCGTCCGATGAAAACTCCCACCCTCACCTTGGAAGTAAAAATAAAATCGCCATTGTTCATAATGGGATAATAGAAAACTATAAACGCTTAAAAGAGCGGCTGGAACAGAAGGGAGTGCGCTTTGCTTCCCAAACCGACAGCGAAGTCATCGCTCAGCTTGCCGAAAATTATTACAACGGCGATTTGCTTGATACAGTTATCCATGTGATGAATACGCTGGAAGGCTCTTATGCAATGGGAATTATGTGCATTGACGACCCTGACACGATTATTGCGGTAAAAAAAGACAATCCGCTGATTATCGGCGTGTCTGAGCATGGTAATTTTATGGCATCTGACGTACCTGCTATACTAAAACATACTAACAAAGTTTATTATCTTAACGATAAAGAAATTGCAGTCCTTAAAAAAGACAGTGTACAATTTTATAATATTGATAAAGAGTCGCTTGAAAAATCGCTGGAGACCATAACATGGAGCCTTGACAGCGCGGAAAAAGGCGGCTATCCGCATTTTATGCTCAAAGAGATAACGGAACAGCCAAAAATTATACAGGACACAATTCAATCTGCGTTAAAAAGCGGTGAAAATAAAACAATTATAGATAACATTAACATAAAAAGTTTTAACAAAATTGTAATAACCGCCTGTGGTTCCGCCTACAACGCCGGAGTTGTAGCAAAATATGTGTTTGAAAAACTGTGCAGGATTTCTGTCGAAGTGGAGCTTGCAAGCGAGTTCCGCTATAAGGACGCTATCATCGATGAAAAGACGCTTGTTATTTTGATCAGTCAGTCGGGAGAGACGGCAGACACAATAGCCGCCATGAGGGAAGCAAAGTCAAAAGGAGCCGTTACGCTGTCAATTGTCAATGTGGTTGGTAGTACAATAGCGAAAGAAACGGATTTTTGCCTTTATACCGCCGCAGGTCCCGAAATTGCCGTGGCGACGACAAAGGCGTTTTCGGCACAGCTTGTTCTGTTGTACATTTTAGCCGTCAATTTTGCCGCCAAATTAGAAAAAATACCGCAGGAAACGGAGCGGATGTTGTTAGCTGAAATTACTATTTTGCCGGATAAAGTTTCAAATATACTGGAGCATGTCCCTTATATTCAAATGTACGCATCCTCTTGCATCGGTTATAAGAGCGTATTCTTCCTTGGCAGGAACATTGATTACGCGATCGCGCTTGAGGGTTCTCTCAAACTTAAAGAAATATCCTACATTCACTCGGAGGCTTATGCCGGAGGCGAATTGAAGCACGGACCAATTTCTCTGGTTGAAAACGATACGCTGGTCGTAGCAATCTCGAACTGCGGACGTTTGAACGAAAAGATTACAAGTAACGTGGAGCAGGTAATAAGCCGTGGCGCGAAGGTTTTGATTATCGGCAACCGTACTGATATTCAGCAGAATGAAAAACTTTCGCTTATCAGTATTCCTGAAATTTATGAATTGTTTTCGCCGTCGCTTTCGGTCATCGTTTTACAGCTTTTCAGCTACTATGTAGCCGCCAATAAAGGTCTTGATATCGATAAACCCCGAAATTTGGCAAAAAGCGTAACAGTAGAATAAAGTTTATTTTTTCGTTATTATTTCCTTACTGGAATTCTTAATCTTAGAAAGAGGAAAAAAATGGTATTTATATTGAACCCCGATGTGGCAAAGGAAAAGGTTGACGAGTTTGTTCTGGGCTGGGAACAAAAAGGGTTTTCTACCATATTAAGCGTAGGGACTGAGCATACCGCTGTTTGTCTGATCGGTAACACGGCAGGGGTGGATTTGGATCATGTCGTCGAGACAAACGACATTGTGTCTTATGGCAAACGTATCACCGAACAGTACAAAGTGGTCAACCGAACCGTTCACGAAGCAAGTACGGTTATCCGTGTGGGTGATGTGACTATAGGGGAAGGATTTTTCACGGTCATATCCGGTCCTTGTTCGGTTGAAAGCAACGAGCAGATTTTGGAAATTGCGCAAAGCGTTAAAAAGAGCGGAGCGAAAATTCTTCGAGGTGGGGCGTTCAAGCCAAGAACGTCGCCTTACGCTTTTCAGGGCAAGCAGGCGGAAGGGCTTGAAATGCTACGCATGGCAAAGAAGGAAACAGGACTGCCGATTGTCTCGGAGATAATGAACCAAACTCAGATTGATCTTTTTGAAGATGTCGATATTGTGCAAGTGGGCGCGAGGAATATGCAAAACTTTGATTTGTTGAGGGCGGTTGGCGGTATAAAAAAACCGGTATTGCTCAAGCGCGGACTTGCCAATACAATAGAAGAATTGTTGATGAGCGCAGAGTACATCGTCGCCGCGGGAAATCCGCAGGTTATTCTTTGCGAGCGCGGCATCCGCTCATTTGAAACAATGACACGTAACACGCTGGATTTATCCGCTGTAGTGCTACTCAAACAAAAATCGCACCTGCCTGTGATTGCAGACCCAAGTCACGCTTCCGGTATCAGAAGCCTTGTGCCGCCTCTTGCGAAGGCGATACTTGTTGTTGGTGCGGACGGTCTTATGGTGGAAACGCATAACAACCCGGCGCAGGCGCTTTGTGACGGAGCGCAATCCCTTGACCTCGCGCAGTTTAACACGTTAATGGAAGAACTAAGAGAACGCGCCGTTCTCGAACACAAGATAATGTGAAAATATATTGAGAGGAACCTATATGATAAGACCAACATTGGAAGAGGCGAAAAAACTTTCCAAAGATTGCACGGTAATTCCCATTACTTTGGAAATTTTTTCCGATCAAAAAACACCGATTGAAATTCTCAAGAACCTGAGAAAACAAGGTGAATACTGTTTTATTCTTGAAAGCGTAAGCGGAAGCGACAATTGGGGACGGTATTCCTTTTTGGGTTACAACCCAATTTTGAACGTTTACGGAATGGGAGATTCCGTTACGGTGCAAAAAGGAATGCAAAAGACCGAACAGAAACAGGACGCCGTGTCCGTGATAAGGGATTTGATCTCCAAATACAAAAGCCCTCGCATACCGTATTTGCCGCCGTTCACAGGAGGCTTTGTTGGCTACTTCGCTTACGATTTTGTGCGGCACTTTATACCGAGCTTAACTTTACACGCAAAGAACGAAGAGCAGTTTCAAGATTTTCACCTAATGCTGATAGACAAAATTATCGCATTTGATCACTTCAAACAAAAGGTTTACATAATTGTCAATGTTCCTGTTGAAGATTTAGAGAACAGTTATATCAAAGGTATCACGGAGTTGAAGGATATTGAAAGAACGATTTTGGGAGAAACTGCGCATTTTGATGAAGAGACTTCTGTTTGCGGCGAGTTTTCACCCCGTTTCACGGAAAGGCAATTTGGAGAAATTATTAAAAAGTTAAAAGATCATATAATTCAGGGTGATATTTTTCAGGCTGTTATTTCCAACTGTTTCAAGGCTCCTTTCAAGGGCAGTCTAATGAACACTTACCGCATTTTGCGAACCATCAATCCATCACCATATATGGTTTATATGAGCTTAGACGGTATGGAAGTTGCCTGCGCCTCTCCTGAAACTCTTGTCGCTTTACGTGACGGAGAAATCAGCTCCTTCCCTCTTGCAGGAACTTGTCCGCGCGGCGCGACTGCGGAAGAAGATACGGCTCTTATTGAAGCGCTGTTACACGACGAGAAAGAACTTGCCGAACACGACATGCTTGTAGACTTGGCTCGCAATGATGTAGGAAGAGTCAGTAAGTTTGGCAGTGTCAAGGTGCGCGAGTACCGGCAAATAAAGAGGTTTTCCCATGTAAGCCACATATCTTCTCATGTTACGGGCAATGTACGCGAAGAGCTTGATGCTCTTGATGTGATAGCCGCTACACTCCCCGCAGGAACGCTTTCAGGCGCGCCTAAAAAGCGTGCTTGCGAAATCATCGATACAAACGAAGGCTTAACACGCGGCGTGTACGGCGGCGCTTTAGGGTATATCGATTTTGCCGGTAACATGGATATGTGCATTGGCATTCGCATGGCGGTGCGCAAAGGCGAGAATGTTTATGTGCAGGCAGGAGCCGGAATTGTGGCAGACAGCAAACCTGAAAAAGAATATCAAGAAGTTTGCAACAAAGCGAAGGCAGTTATGGAAGCCTTAAAGCAGAGCGGGGAGGTTTAACATGATATTGATTATCGATAACTATGACAGTTTTACTTATAACCTGTATCAAATAGTAGGGACATTCAACCCTGATATAAAAGTTGCGTTTAACGATAAAATCAGTTTAGCAGAAATTGACACGATGAAACCTTCGCATATCATAATCTCTCCGGGTCCGGGGCGTCCGGCAGACGCAGGTATTATTGAAGACGCTATAAAACATTGCGCCGGAAAATATCCAATACTTGGAGTCTGCTTGGGACATCAGGCGATTTGCGAAGCGTATGGCGCGGATATTACCTACGCAAAATCTTTGATGCACGGAAAAAAGAGCATGGTGCATATCGCAAACGGAAATCCCGTTTTTCGCGGACTGCCGCCGTTACTCGAAATTGGGCGTTATCACTCGCTTGCGGCGGATAGAGGTACGTTACCTGACGAATTGCTGGTTATTGCTGAAACTGACGACGGTGAAATTATGGGAGTGAAACACCGTGATTATTCCGTCTTTGGTTTGCAATTTCACCCCGAATCCATATTAACGCAAAGCGGCGAAAAAATTATCGAAAACTTTCTGCGGATTGGAGGCAACAAATGATTGATAAAGCCATTTACGATATTCTTGCAGGGCGGCATCTCAGCTTGGACGCTACAAGAGAAGTTATGCTACAGATGATGGAAGGCAAAGCCACCGATTCTCAAATGGGCGCTTTTTTAGCGGCTATGCGTTTGAAAGGAGAAACCATCGAAGAAATTACAGCCTGCGCCGAAGTAATGCGCGAAAAGTGCGTGAAATAAAAACAAAAAAATGACGTGCTTGATATTGTCGGTACAGGCGGCGATGAATTGTACAGCTTTAACATTTCTACCGTCTCTGCCTTTGTTGTCGCGGCAAGCGGCGTACCTGTTGCCAAACACGGTAACAGAAGCGTGTCCAGCAAGTGCGGAAGCGCGGATGTGCTTGAAGCGTTAGGTGCAAATATAATGCTGACCGCCGCTCAAAGTGAGCGAGTTTTAGAAGATACCG
>JAIRUQ010000034.1 GCA_031254315.1 Treponema sp. | reverse complement strand
GTTATGATTTGTCTTTCCTTATTATTTATGTTTGCCAATACTTTACTGTTAAAACGGTATCGCAGAATTTAAAGGGGGCATTATGAAAAATTACAGTTGGCTAAAAAATATTTTTGAAAATGACGCGGAATCAATGACAGATAAACAGAAAGCTGTTATTAAAGCCGCCGTGGAATTGTTCAGCAAAAAAGGTTATGCCGCGACATCAACAAAAGAAATTGCCATGAGAGCCGGAGTGGCAGAGGGAACAATTTTTAAACAGTACCCGACAAAAAAGGATATGATGCTATGGATCACCGAGCGGATAATTCAAAAAGCGCTTTTCCCACTTATATCAAGCGGTCTTTCTGAATTGCTCGCTAAAAATTACAACAACAGGGAAGAATTTCTATCGGATTTTTTTCAGAACCGCCTTGCTTTAATTCAGGACGGCGTTCCTTTATTCAGAATTATTATTCAGGAAATTCCTTTCCAGCCGGATATTCGCAGAATGTTGGTTGAACAATTTAAGAAATTGCCGCTACTTGCTGTTGCGAAAAAATTGTCTCATGGAAAAAGTTCAAAAAAAATTTCTGAAACAGAGATTTTAAATATTTTGTTAAGTTGTATAGCAGGTTTCTTTGTCCTGCGATTCATGATAATGCCAGAGCTATTTCCAAAAAAACGTTTGCAAAAAGATGCAGAAACTTTTTTGAAGTTTTTAAACCATGGACTAAATATATAAGGGGGGTGAAATATGAAAAATATACCAAAGAAAAGAATCATATCGATAATATTTTTATTGATTATAGGAATGAGCCTTTATTTTTATTTCCATGGACAAAACCGGAGCATAATACTCAGGGGGGAAGTAGAAGGAACAACTTATTCTCAAACCGCCGATATACCGGGAAAGATCATTGAAATGAATGTACAGTTGGGAAGCCCTGTTAAAGCCGGAGAATTAATTGCCCGTTTGGATGATACCGATCAAAGATATGCATTGGAACAACTGCAAATCAATCTGGAAAAAAGATTGGCTACACTAAACTCCATGAGGGATGATATTAAATCCCTTGAACTGATGTGGAGAGCAGGAGGGGTGGCGCGTAACGAACTTGATAAACTCAGACTAAACGAGAGTATTGCCGAAGCGGATATAAGGGAAATAGAGAGCAGAATCAGGCAGACGCGGGACACATTAAATAAATATGAAATCCGGGCAAACTGTAGCGGTATCATTATCAGCATAAATTATAATTTGGGCTCAATGGTAAATGCGGGGTATAATCTCGCTGATATTTCAGCGGACGATGAAAAATACGTGGTTTGTTACCTGCCCACAAAATACAGTACGCAAATTTCTTATGGGCAATTTTTAATGATTAAGAGCGGCAAAGATGAATATCAGGCTGAAGTGCGTTTTATTGACGTTAAAAGTCAATACACGCCAAAAGATATGCAAACTTCTTCCATGAAGAATAAAGTCAGTATTAAGATAAAACTTTTGTTACCATCCGATACTTTGTTAAAGCCGGGGAATAAAGTTGAAGTTGTTTTTAGTTAATAGATTTGAAAGTTGATGATAATGTCATTAATATCATTAAAAAAATCTTTTTCGACCTATTGACAAAAATAAAAAAAGCCGATATTATTTTTATATCAATCTAAAAGGGTTGCGGATCAGGCAACCCTATCATGACAAGGAGGACAGTCTATGGACGATGATGGCGGTAGTAGAACCAACATATTGACCCATGTATCGGCACGAAACTATGGGCTGTCTGTCGTTGTACGGTAAGACGCACCAGTTAGAAGCGTTTCCTAACAAACAGATATAATCCATACATTTCCTGCCCCCACTTGGGATAAAACTCGTCATTTCGTAGCGTTTATGCGGTAAAAGGGCACGTTGTGCCCGAAAAAGAGCTCTCAAAACGGCTAATAGGGACGGGAGTACTCTGCCCAAATAGTAAGGGAGGTATAGTTATGACCAAAATTGAAAACGGGAACAAGGAAATGATTCGCCGCGATCAGATTCGCACAAGAATGCAATTTGCCGCGACAGCCGGAACTGAAGAACTGTTCGAAAAACTGGTAACAGGGCTGAACGGCATACACGAAGCCTTTGTGGTAGACTACCGCGATGAATACGGTAACAACAAACTGAGCTTCGGCAAAAGGGTGTCGCTATCCAAGAAATTTGACAAAACGGTTTTTAACCCCTACGCCCCTATTAATGTACAGCGGCAGGGAGCAGGCGAAATAAAAATCCCTCTCGGCGAAGTGGTAGTCGGCGACATTGTTCATTTGTCCGCCGGTGACATGATACCTGCCGATATGCGTATCCTCAAAGCAAAAGATTTGTTTGTAAACCAATCCGCACTAACCGGCGAGAACACTGCAGTAGAAAAGTTCCCCGCTACGGATCAAAAAAAGCATGATCGTCTGACCAAAATTTCCAATCTTGCGTTTCTGGGGTCAACTGTTTTTTCAGGCAGTGCGATTGGAGTTGTTGTGGCTGTGGGAGACGACACTATTTTTGGCGAAATGGCGTAATTTACGCAAACAAATATTAAGGAGAAAACGATGGTATTTAGTTTTTTAATTTCAGTTGTCATGCTCGTTATCGGGTTTGCTTTTTTCACAGGGAAAGCCGCCAGCTACATTAAGGATTATCAGAACATGGAGGAAGAAGAAAAGCAGAACATAAAAATAGATGTTTTATGTAAAAACATCAGCCTTTTGTTTTTTATCGCGTCAGCTATCTTTGGGCTAGCGGGGCTTTCCGAAGTGTTTAGGCAAAATTATTTTAAGTGGGTCATGCTTGGCTGGTTTGTCCTCGCTACTTTAGATGTTATTTACATAGGTAAATCAAAACGGTTTGTTCACGTTTTTACCCCCACCGGCAAAGAGGCTGTGCCTGTTTCAAGAAAACGAAAGAAGGGAAGATAAAAATGACTTTTATCAAAAATTACATATTTGAATACATTTAGGTTCAAGTATTTTATATACAAATTCCAAAAAAAGGAGGTGGTGATTGTGGACCCGGACGCTAGTAGCGGCATAAAACTTATAGGACAAAAAAAGGGATGTCTGTGTCCCAATCTTAAACTGTCCTTTTATGCCTAGCTTCCAAACTTAAAACTAGGGAACTTCTAAAAACTTCAGTTTTTAAAAGTTCTCACTAATAATTTGCAGGAGGTAAAGCAAATGGAAAAGAAAACTAAACTTTCTGCGCGTAAAATAGCGCAGGAAGCAGTACGCAGAGATACAGTCAATGAACGGTACGCTATGGCTTCCAGAAACACCGTCGAAAATTCTCTATCTTTCTTGAGTAGTACACAGCAAGGTTTGCGCTCACACCAAGTGGATACAAACCGTACTCAATTCGGTAATAACAGAGTAACGCATGAAAGGGAAAAATCGATAGGTGAACGGATTATCCGCGCGTTTATCAACCCGTTTACAGTTATCCTTATGACGTTGGCGACGGCTTCACTCATTATGGACGTGATAATGCCGATAACGCAAGGCGAAGAAGGCGACCCGTTGACCGTCATTATCATTATGACAATGGTTATGATCAGCGGTCTTATGCGCTTTGTTCAGGAAGCCCGTTCCACAGTTGCGGTGCATAAACTGCTCGCCATGATTTCGACAAAAGCTACTGTTGAGCGCATTGGGTACGGCATCAGGGAAATTGAACTTGAAGACATCGTTGTAGGCGACATTGTACACCTTTCGGCAGGCGATATGATTCCGGCTGATGTGCGTGTTATTAAAGCGAAAGATTTATTTGTCAGCCAAGCCGCCCTTACGGGTGAGAGCGAGCCGCTTGAAAAAATTCCCGACGAATACACACCAAAAATTAGCGCCTTTACAGAATGTCATAACCTCGGTTTTATGGGTACCAATGTCGTCAGCGGAGCCGCTACTGCCGTTGTGATTGCTACCGGTAATGACACTATGTTCGGTTCTATGGCGAAGTCTGTTGCAGGTAAAGCCGTAAAGACCAGCTTTGAAAAAGGAGTGAATGCGGTCTCTTGGGTTCTGATTCGGTTTATGCTGGTCATGGTTCCGCTGGTTTTCATGATTAACGGTGTTACCACCGGCGACTGGATGGAATCATTACTATTCGGGCTTGCGGTTGCCGTCGGTCTTACACCCGAAATGCTCCCCATGATCGTTACGGCATGTCTTGCCAAAGGAGCCGTTTCGATGTCCAAGAAAAAAACGATCATCAAAAATCTGAACGCCATGCAGAACTTTGGAGCTATTGATATTCTGTGTGCCGATAAAACAGGTACACTCACACAGAATGATGTCGTTCTTGAATACCATTTGGACGTTCACGGCAAAGAAGACATACGGGTGCTCCGCCATGCTTTTTTGAACAGCTACTATCAGACGGGGCTAAAAAACTTGATGGACGTTGCCATTATCAGGAAGACACAGGAAGAAGCCGAGGAAGGAAAGGATGACCTCAACAACGGCGCACCTAAGTTAGGTGAATTGTCACAAGTCTATGAAAAGGTTGACGAAATTCCGTTCGACTTCAAACGCAGAAGAATGAGCGTTGTGGTGTCCGATAAAAGCGGCAAAACACAAATGATCACTAAGGGCGCTGTCGAGGAAATGCTTTCTATTTGTTCTCATGTTGAATACAAAGGCAGTCATGAGCCTCTAACCGCCGAACTCAAAAAAGAAGTTATAAAAACAGTTGACGATTTGAACGAGGACGGTATGCGCGTAATTGCCATCGCGCAAAAAATTAATCCGTCCCCTGTCGGCGCTTTTGGCGTAAAAGACGAAACAGAAATGACGCTGATAGGTTATCTCGCTTTCCTCGATCCGCCAAAGGACGATACCGCCGAAGCCCTCAAAGCGTTAATGGAATACGGCGTTACCACAAAAATCCTTACAGGCGACAACGACAAGGTAACACGCACAATTTGCAAACACGTCGGCATGAAAGTGGACAACCTGCTACTCGGTTCCGATGTGGACTCAATGGATGACATTGCACTGATGAAAGCCGCCAGAAAAACCAACGTATTCGCAAAACTGTCCCCTGATCAGAAAGCACGGATCGTCCGTGTAATGAGAGAAGACGGGCATACGGTAGGATTTATGGGAGACGGCATCAACGACGCGGCGGCTATGAGAGCCGCTGACATCGGTATTTCCGTAGACACTGCGGTAGATATCGCAAAGGAATCCGCCGACATCATTCTGCTTGAAAAAGACCTTATGGTGCTTGAAGAAGGTTTGATCGAAGGACGTAAAACTTACGGTAACATGATTAAGTACATTAAAATGACCGCAAGTTCCAACTTCGGAAATATGTTCTCGGTTGTTGCCGCAAGCGCACTGATTCCCTTCCTGCCTATGATGGGTGTGCACATTCTCTTCTTGAATCTGATTTACGATATTTCCTGCTCATCGATTCCGTGGGACAATGTGGACAAGGAGTTCCTGCAAAAACCAAGAAAATGGGACGCCTCCTCTATCGGCAGTTTCATGATATGGATAGGACCTACCAGTTCGGTATTCGACATTACCACCTATCTGCTGATGTATTTCTACATCTGCCCCAAGTTTGTATCGGACGGATTGCTGTTCAATCAAATTCCTGATGGAACCATGATAGAGTCGGGATTGTTCGCCGGGTTTGACATGAGGTATACCTATATGGCGATGTTCCATGCCGGCTGGCAAGTAGAGTCGATGTGGAGCCAGACCTTTGTCATTCACATGATCAGAACGCCGAAGATTCCGTTCATTCAAAGTCACGCCGCCTGGCCATTAACAACATTGACTTTAGCCGGTATCGCGCTACTGACTTACATTCCGTTTACGCCATTCGGCAGAAGGATAGACCTTGTTCCACTTCCGGCTGAATATTTTATCTGGCTTGTCGCAACAATACTTCTGTATATGATGTTAGCGCAATGTCTGAAACGAGCGTATGTCAAACACTACGGCGATTTGCTGTAAAAAAAGGAGTTATCATTATGACAATTTTTGATGTTGACAACGGGTATTGGATTGGCATGGGTATACTGGTAGCAGTTACCATTGCGTACATTATTGTATGCTGGGCGATTCCACCCAAGAAAAAAAAAGAAAGTGAAGCGGTAATAGTGAGTAATGAGTAGTGAGGTGCCTGTCCGCAAAGTGCGTCTGACCACTTGAATCAAGTGGTCAGACGGGTTTGCTTTGCGGACAGACAGTTTTTTGGGTTGCCGCCTGCCTTGAACTCCAAAACACTTGACACATCGGTTAGGAATAACTAACCTTTATATTTATAAGGGAAAAAGGGACATGGAAATAAAAACTGAAAAAGAGAACCTTCCTCCGAACTTGGTCAAAATCTCGCTGATAATGCTACTTGGTACAATCGTACCGATGCTGGACTCAACAATAGTAAACGTAGCGATCAAGACACTTGTTTTGGAGTTTCACAGCAATATTTCCGTCGCGCAATGGATTACAACAGCCTACATTCTGGCGATGGGCATAGCCGTACCCGTTTCGGGCTGGCTGGTTAACCGCTTTTCAGGGAAAACCGTCTATCTGATTTCGCTGGCAATATTCAGCGCAGGTTCCATTGGCGCGGCTCTCGCATGGAATATGGAAAGCCTGATTGCGTTTAGGGTCGTGCAAGGCATGGG
>JAIRUQ010000064.1 GCA_031254315.1 Treponema sp. | reverse complement strand
ACAGCCATTTTAACAGCCCCCTCGAAATAAATGTCGAAGATTTTGAGCCGGGAGCAATCATAAGCGGGTTATTCAACGTATCCACTACCGAGGATTGGAACGACACCATAACAGCCATTGCAAACGGCGGTAAGAATAAAAATTATATCATCCATGTTATAGGTGATGATCCTATTCCCGTTACAGGCACTACTACCCCCACCTTTGGCGACATAACCGGCATCCAAGTATCCCTGCGGGGCGAGGGCGGGATTTTGACCCTGTCCGGCGAAGGGAGCATTTTTCGCATAAAAAGCGACCAAACCGTAATACTGCGGGATATAACCTTGAAAGGACATGCATCAAACACTGCCAGTTTGATACATGTGGATGGCGGAGTCCTGAAAATGAACGGCGGAGGAATTTCCGACAATACAGTCACAGGCGGTTCCGGCGGCGGTGTATGTGTGAAAAATTCAGGAATCTTTACGATGAACGGCGGGGTAATTTCTGGCAATAATGCCATCAACGGTGGCGGCGGCGGGGTGTATGTGGAAAATCACGGAATCTTTACGATGAACGGCGGGGAAATTTCTACAAATACAGCCAAAGGCAACAACGGTGGCGGGGTAGGTGTGGGCAAAAACGGAACCTTTAATATGATGAAAAAAGACGGGGAAATCGGGGAAATTTCTACAAATATAGTCGATGGCAACAGCGGCGGCGGTGTAGGTGTATATCAAGGTACCTTTTACATGGAAGATGGAAATATCAACGATAATAAAACTATCGATGGCCAAGGCGGCGGAGTGGTTCTATATGGAGGTACCTTTACCATGGAATGTGGAAATATCTTCAATAATCAAGTTACCAATCCTGGTGGTGGCCAACGTGGCGATGGTGGCGGTGTGTATGTGATGACAACTGACGGAGTCAGCGGATACTTTGCCATGAAAGGCGGGGTAATTTACGGCAATAAAGCCGCAACCTCCCGCTACGGCGGCGGTGTATGTTTGGATAATGCTACTTTCCGCATAAGCGCAGGAACAATTTATGGTTCAGAGAATACTGTAGATGTTACGCTCAGAAATACCTCAACCAACGGCGGAGCGGCATTGCATTTTTTCAGTACATGTACAGCCCAACGCGGTACATTCGACGGCGATACATGGAAGATGTCTTCAGGCGGCAGTTGGACAACTGCACAAAGCAATACGATAAAGGTGGAAAACGGGCTACTGGTACAGCAATGAGCAATTAAAAATGGATATGCAACGGTAGCTGATACTGAAATTAAAAGACACGGCTTAACGCCGTGCTCTCTTGGGCATCATTTGCTCAGGGCTAATTGTTCAATAACTGCCATATCCAACCCTGTGATTTCCTGAACAGTTTCAGTAGGAATCCCTTTTGTCAAAGCATTTCGTGCGGTGGTCATTATGCCTTTCACAAGTCCATAAAACGGGAAAAAATAATTTTTTTGTTGTTTTTAAAGAGGCTGTTCTAAAACTTGTTTTTGATATAAATTTTGCCCATATTATGACTTTGGAAGCCATAGTGCAATGGAAATAAGTTTTTCCACTTCTCTGCCTAATACATCCTCAAATTAGTATAAATCCTTGCTATATTCACATAATCATTATCATCGTGAAGCAAGTACAAATCATTCTCAATCGCTATTTCGGCTATTATCAAATCAATAGTGCTTCTTAGTGTAAACCCTCTCTTTCTGCAATTCAAATACATAAGAGCGGCATTTTCAAACGACTCTTTTCCATGCTTTAAATCATAAAATGGCAATGCGCTTAAATATTTTTTTAATAACTCATATTCCTGCTTATTCGCCGCCCCTTGTAATAATTCCTGATATACATAATGGCAAATACCGTAGGGTATTTCATTATCAATGATATAATCCATTTTCTTGTATGGAACGCCCCGTGATTTTTTAAAGTACCCTATAAGGACAGATGTATCTACCAAAATCATTTTCGCAGAGCCTTGTGGTCATAATTGTCCCTGAATTTGATTTTTCCCCTTAACTCTCTGATATTTTTCCTTTTTCTGACATCAACAAATTCTTTTAAGGCGACTTCAATAAGCTCCCTTTTTGTTTTTACTGGCTTAGCGTATTTAAAAGCGGCTTCTACTAATTCATCATTTAAGACTACATTTGTCCTCATATTATACACCTCTCTATACACATAGTAATACACCAAATGACGCTTTTCAAGCCCACCCATCGCTTCACATAGCGCGATCACTTACACCCAAGGTTTGGGATAACTAAATTTCTTGGTGTGCCAAATTTTGCGTCCTTCAAATTCACCGGCGGAAGAAAAACAGTCCTGAAGAGATTTTGGAATTGTAACGCCAGGAAGTTCACCGGAAACGGTAAGCCTGCCGGGTTCGGCTTTTTTCGCGCCAAGATGAAAAACAAAATTTATAGCGTCACTCACTATTGTGCCTGTTCGTCCGGGCGGCTTATAAGTTATTGAGCCATAATGAAGAGCAAAAACAAAATTTGCCGGTATCGAAATATTAAGCGCTTCCAGCGTTATCTGCGGCGCAGAAATAATTACATTTAGAGAGGCTTTTATCGCTTCTTCTACGTTTTTTACTCTGGGAGGAATTAGAAAAAGACAGTCCCTTCCCGAATTCATCCACAATAAGCCGTCCCCTTTATAAAAATTATTGTCCAAAACATTGAGGAACCTCTTGTGAACTTTTGCGACAGTCTTTTCGTCTAAGCGGTCATCAAGCGAAACTTTCCCTTGAAGAGAACAGTATAAAAGATAAAACGGCATAACTTTTCCGGTTTCCATTTTCTTCCAGCCGGGAAACGCGCTTACAGCAGGAAGTTTTATGCTCGAATTCAGGAAAGTTGAGCCGCCTTCGCCTTTGGCAGAATCTTCGTCCGCGTTTTCGGCGGCTTTTGCCGCTTCTTTTCGCCATTGAACAGCCTGTTTAAAGTGTTTAGGTTCAATAGCTTCTTTTAAAACTCCCGGTCCTAAATAATCACTGGCTCCTTCAAAAAATAAAGTAGCAACATCCTTGATGCTTCCCTTTGGATCAATTATTCCCCATCCCTTACAACTGTTTTTTAAAGAACCAAGTAATTTTTTATAATCTGCAACTGTTAAACCGGAAACATCAATATATGTAATATCTCCGTCTTCAGAAGAATGTTCAGATAACTCTTCCAAAGTTCCGAATTTTGCGGTCTTAGGAAAAACTGTTTTTAAGCCGGCAGATTTTGCTGTAAAAATATAAATTCCCATATTTACTCCATCAACCTTTTACCTGATTTATCTGAAAAATCCGAAATTTTTCCGTAGAATTGGGAGCGGTTTTTGCATTACTGAAAATGTCAAGCAAGGATTGATCCTGCGACATGGCAAGGCTTTCGGAAATTACCATTGAATTGGGAGCCGCCGCTTTTGATTCTAAAAAAACGGCTGTCTTTACTATATTGGCTTTTGAGATTCTCGTCTCATTATCTGAATAAGTAAGATCGCCTGAATGAACGGATATTCGCAGTTTAATGCTTGAGTTTAACGGATTTTCTGTTTTATTGTATACAAACATACCGTTCAAAATTTCCATAGCGGCAAAAATCGCAAGACGGCTGTAATCACTCAGCATAAAGGCGGCAAGAGCGCCGTCTCCTTCCCATATCCAAAGACGACCAAGCCGTGAAGTTACTGCTTCGTTTACAACTTTTCGCAAATCGCCATAGGCTTTATCTACAAGTGATTTAGGATTGTTTTTTACAAGAAGGGAGTTCCCCACCATGTCCAGCCGCACTACCGTCATCGGTCTTTCATCGCCTTCCATCAAGCGTCCCCAATTACGGGTGATTTGCTTTTCCTGATCTTCGTAAAAGACGCCTGTAGTTTTATCAAAACTGTACCCTGCCTGAAGTACATCGCCGACTACATCATCAAGACCGCGTAAAGCGAATTTATGTCCCATGTACCCTTTAGAATCAACCTTTATCAATGTTTCAACAAAATCAATGTAATAGCCATTCTGCAACAAATCTCCGACGATACGATCAGCCGCATCATGAAGACCGACAGGACGCCCCTTTGAAAAACCATATTTACTGTAAAGATCGTATTCCGGGTATGTTATTTTGGCAAAGCGGTTCATGTCCTCAACAGAAAGAGATAATGCCAAACATTTACGGCAAAATCTGGTAGAAAATCCGGTGTTTATCATAAGTCTATAATAGCATAAAAAATAAAAAAAGTACAGTATTTTTTTGACTAATTGGCTATATCGAAACCCGTGTCTCTGATTGCCGCCTTAATTGTTTCAAGCGGCGCAATTGCAGGGTCATGCTTAAAAGATGCCGTACCTTCCTTTAGACTGACGGCGGCAGACGCGACTCCGGCAATGCCGCTAAGAGCGTTATTCACTGCTTTTACACAATGTTCGCAGGACATACCTGTTACTTTCAATGTTATATTTTCCATTTTAATTCCTTATTATGTTTTAGTATATGTTTTTTTGATTATTTGTTCAATCGGCAACTTGCCTAAGATAAAGCGTAAACCGTCAGTTTGAATACAGCACTTTCCCTACTCTGTCGATATGGTCTTTAAGCTCTATGTTTGAAAGTTTGTCATATATTGAAACATCAACAAAATAGGGAAGGTCTGAGTCATCAAAGTTTCCGGCGATATGCAGAAGGTCGGTGCGGGTAAAGGTAGAGTCAGTTTTAAGAGTCAGGTCGATATCCGAACCCGTGCGGTAATTCCCTTTTGCCCTGCTTCCGTAGATGACAACCTGCTTAATGCCCGGATATTTTTGAAAAATTGAATTGAGCGTTGAAAATGTTTTTTCAGACAATCCGTATTCCATAATTATTCCAGCGTTTCCATTTTATCCGCAAGTTTACTGAACAAACGATAATAGGTATTTTTAATTGCGGAGTATATATCCTCTGCCGTCTCTTCATCGTATATATGAGAAGCCAGATTACGATGTCTTAACATATCCATCCAAACGTCCCCGTCTTCAATAATACCTTCATTAAATGAATGGCGGATCGCGTTTTTACTGCCAATTATATCGTTTATTCCCTGCTCATCAAGGTAATCCTTCATTACATTCCATGAAAGTTCAAAGGTAAATTCAAATGCTTGAATTACTCCCTGTTTTTCCAAATCAGTCAGATCGCGTTTTCCTGCGAGTTCAACGGCGTTTTTTAATACGGTAAGCGCCTTTTTATAATTCTGAAAGCGCTGTTTCCATCTAATATCATTCATATATATTTACATTTTATGAAAATTACGGTGAAAAATCAAGATAAAATTTTTTTGGTTCCCTCGCAAGCCAAATGAGTGAAAAAGCGGTTATAACCATCCGGCTAATCCTGTGAGCAGATGTACTCAAAAAAAGAGCCTTTATGTTCAGGCAAATATATATATTTTTATAGTATAATAATCCAATGAAGAATTGGAAAAACCACTTTATAACTCTGGCTATTGTCGCGGTATTCTCTGTTTTATATTTAGTTGGCGCGTTAACTTCACTTGAAGACCGGCTTTACGATTTCTTTCTGCATTTTAGGGCAAACCGTGAACGCATAGACAATGTAGTTTTTCTTGATATAGACGACTCTGCCATTTTTTACAATGGCGTTTATCCCTGGCCTAGATCAATACCTGCGGAAGGTCTTTTGCGCTTAAAAGAATACGGCTCGTCCGCCGCTATTTTCGATATTGAATTTATTGATCATGGTCCGCAGGGAGTAGATAGTCTGTATTTAAATCAGGGACTTGGGAATGATTTTGACCGGGGTTTTTCAGAAATCAGTTTAGCCGCTCAGGATATTTTTTCCGCTTTACAAGCCGGACGAATCAGCAGAGGCGATATCGGATATTATTCAAATTCTTTTTCCTCGCTTGTAAGAACCGAACAAAAAAATCTTTATGAAAGAGCGAAAACTATCGCACGCGATAACGATCTCTATCTCGCGCAGGCGATTGCCCTCTTTGGGCGAACATGGTCTACGCTCAATTTATGGCAGTCCCCTTTGGATGGCGAACAGGCACAGCGGCGTCCAATCGCGGAAGAACGTTTTTCATACCCTGTGAACGCTGTTGCCGGAGCGAACCGTGGAGAAGGTTTTGTTGACATATTGCCTGCTCTGCCGGCTTTTTCCAATTCTGCAAAGGGAGCAGGTTTTACAAATGTCGAAATTGATGATGACGGAGTAAGAAGGCGCGTATACCTTACTCAAAATATTTATGATCATTGGTATCTTCAGCTTTCTTTTGCTCCATTGATTGACTGGCTTGAAAAGCCGGAAATTATTTTAAAGAAGAATAAACTAACCGTCAAACAGGCGCGGTTTTCGGACGGCAGAGTAAAAGACATTGTTATCCCTTTGGATCAAAAAGGCAGAATGATGCTTGACTGGCCCAAGGAAGATTATCAAGACAGTTATAAACACATTTCCTTTGCGGATTTTTCATTGTTAGACGAAATTGAAACAGAGATGGAATATTACAGCCGTGCGCTTTCAGGTGCGGATTTGATGTTCTTCATTCAATTTGATCCTTCTCTTTCCCACGTTCCTATTATCCTTGGAAATCTTTTTGAATATTATGACGCGGCGAGTGAAGCTAAAAATCACGCGATGGAAAACACCTCAGAAGATTCTTTTTCTGCCTATATTTCTTACCGCACCGGAGTTTTTTCCTTGTTAGGTGAACTTGTTTCTTTGAATATTGACGAAAAAGTGCTGGAGCTGACTTATGCCTTAAAAGAGGAACATCCCGAAATTGCTGGGGCTATCGAAGATGAAGCGGATTATATTATACAGTTGATTAATGTTATAAAAGTGAACTACGAACGGCAAAATGAACTGAGTGCGTCCAACGACAAAATATTAAGAGATAAATTCGTCATTATCGGCAGGGTTGATACAGGAACCACCGACTACGGCGCAAATCCGTTTTACGGCAAATACATAAACGTAGGAACCCATGCTGTTGTTCTTGATACCATACTTTCTGAAAGTTTTATTATCCCCCTTGGTATTTTGTGGCGTATTCTGTTTATGCTGATTTTTATCCCGCTCTTTTTCATTGTAAGTGCCAATTTTTCTCCTGTCTTACGCGCTTCATTGGGTTTTGCCGGCGCTTTGTTAATTTTTGGAATAGCGGTCATATTGTTCCGTGTTACAGGCATTTATTGGGGACCTCTCGGCGTAGTTCTTGCTATGGTCGCCTCGGTAATAACAAGGGAAGTTATTTCCTATGCAGGATCGGAAAAAGAAAAACAATTTATCCGCACCGCTTTCTCCACTTATGTTTCGCACGATGTAGTTAAGGAAATTATTTCCGATCCTTCACGCCTTCAGCTTGGCGGAACCAAACGCCACATGACCGCGATTTTTACCGACGTAAAAGGTTTTTCTACTATTTCCGAAAAGCTCGATCCCGAAGCGCTGGTAACTCTGTTAAACAAATACTTAAGCGCGATGAGCGATGTTGTCCTCGAAGAAAAAGGAACAATTGATAAGTACGAAGGCGACGCTATTATAGCTTTCTTCGGTGCGCCTCTCGAGCTGAAAGATCATGCCCTTCGCGCTTGTATATCCGCAATTAGAATGAAAAAAATCGAAGAAGAAATGAATAAAGTCATCATGGAAGATAATCTCTCTCCAACTCCGCTTTTAACACGCATCGGCATAAATACAGGCAACATGGTTGCGGGTAACATGGGAACCGCTAACAAGATGAACTATACAATAATGGGGAACGCCGTAAACCTTGCGGCGCGTCTTGAGGGAGTAAACAAACAGTACGGTACTTGGCTACTTGCCTCGGAAGCGACAATTAATGAGACGGGCGGTCAACTGCTTACGCGAAAACTTGATCGTGTCCGTGTTGTAGGTATTAATGAGCCGGTGCGCCTTCATGAACTGATTGATACATTCGAAGCCGCCGATGAAAGTAAAAAGAAACTTGTTTCTGTTTTTCACGACGCTCTACAGTGTTTTGAAGCGCGTCAATGGGAGAAAGCGGTAGCTGGTTTTAAGGAAGCCCTTTCGATTAACAGTTCTGATGAGCCGTCAAGAATGTATGTTGAACGCTGTGAAAATTTTATGAAAAAGCCGCCGGAAGATTCATGGGATGGCGTGTATAATCTGTCATCAAAATAGAATATTCTTGACTCTGTTCTAAAAAATCATTAATATACTCCACATAAGGAGCAGTTTATGGCAAAAATTCCGGTTGGCATTTTAGGCGCAACGGGCATGGTTGGGCAACAGTATATTACCCTTCTCAATGATCACCCTTGGTTCGAGGTACGTTATGTGGCGGCTTCGCCCAGGAGCGCGGGTAAAAAATACGCGGAAGCGGTCTCGGGAAGATGGCATCTTGCAAAAACTTTCGCTCCTCACATTGGCGGGCTGATGGTCGAAGACGCTAACGACGTAAGCCGCGCTGTCGCGGCGTTCAAAAAAGGTGAATGTTCATTTGTATTTTCCGCGCTTGAAATGGGCAAGGACGAAACACGCGCCCTTGAAGATGCTTACGCCGCAGAAGGCATTCCGGTAATTTCAAACGCGTCGGCTCACCGCTGGACGCCTGATGTGCCTGTTCTGATTGCCGAGATCAATCCCGATCATACGGACATTATCCCCATTCAGAAAAAAGCGCGCGGCTGGGATCGCGGCTTTATAGCGGTAAAACCTAACTGTTCAATTCAAAGTTATATGAAACCAATTCACGCTCTCGCGCAAGCCGGCTATCCTGCGCAGAGGATCATCGTTTCTACAATGCAAGCTATTTCCGGAGCCGGCTATCCGGGCGTACCAAGTTTGGACATGATCGATAACATAGTTCCCTACATTGGCGGCGAAGAGGAAAAATCGGAAAAAGAACCGTTGAAAATTTTTGGCTCCATTGAAAACGGCGTGATCAAAAACGCAGACTTCCCTAAAATTTCCGCTCATTGTAACCGTGTGCCGGTAACGGACGGACATACGGCTTGCATTAACCTTGAGTTCGCCGCCAAGAAGCCGTCTCTGGATGAGATAAAGGCGGTTTGGTACGCCTATAAAGGCTTGCCTCAGACAGCCGATCTTCCCATGGCTCCAAAACAGCCGATTATTTACCGCGAAGAAGAAAACCGCCCCCAGCCGCGCAAGGATCGTGACGCAGATAAAGGGATGGCGGTTGTAATTGGGCGGCTTAGACCCTGCAATGTTTTTGATATACGGTTTACCGCGCTTTCGCATAACACGGTGCGCGGAGCGGCTGGCGGCGGAATATTAAATGCGGAACTTTTAAAGCACAAAGGATATTTGAGCTGATGAGCAAAAAATCTTTTCCGCTGGATAAAGCCGCCTTGGAAGAAATTGCGCGGAAGTACCCAACGCCGTTTTATCTTTATGATGAAAAGGCAATAATCGAAAATGTCCGCCGAATCAAATCGGCATATTCGGTTTTTCCCTCTTACAAAAACTACTTTGCGGTAAAGGCATTGCCTAATCCCTATATCCTCAAACTTCTTGCGGCGGAAGGCATTGGAGCGGACTGTTCAAGTTATCCCGAGCTGTTGTTAGCTGAAATGGCAGGAATTAAGGGGGAAGACATAATGATCACTTCCAACGAAACTCCGGCTAGAGAATACTCAGCGGCGAAAAAGCTTGGGGCGGTCATCAATCTTGACGATATCACCCATATTGAATTTTTGGAAAAGACGGCGGGGCTTCCCGATTTGGTTTCATTTCGATACAATCCGGGACCGCTTAAAGAAGGCAACGCGATTATCGGGAAGCCGGAAGAAGCGAAGTACGGCTTTATGCGCGAACAGCTTTTAAAGGGCTATACGGCTCTTAAGGAGAAGGGCGTTAAAAGGTTCGCTCTGCACACAATGGTCGCGTCAAATGAGCTTTCGGTTCCCTACCATATAGAAACTGCGCGCATGTTATTTGAACTTGCGGTCGAGATATTGAACAAAACGGGAGTACGCCTTGAGTTTATAAACCTTGGCGGCGGCGTGGGTATCCCCTACAAGCCGGAGCAGGAGGCGATTGATTATGAGCCTCTCGCCGAAGGAATAAAAAAAGCGTACGACGAAGTCCTAAAACCGGCAGGGCTTGACCCAATGGGTATTCGTACCGAGTGGGGAAGGGTAGTTACCGGTCCCTACGGCTGGCTTGTTACGCGAGCGGTTCACAAAAAGGAAATTTACCGTAATTATATCGGGCTTGACGCGTGTATGGCAGACTTAATGCGCCCTGCCTGCTACGGCGCATATCATCATATAACAGTCCCCGGCAAGGAAAACGCCCCGTTAACTGAAACTTACGATGTTGTGGGCAGTTTATGCGAAAACAATGACAAATTTGCCATACAACGTCAACTTCCCAAGATAGAAACCGCCGCCGAATCTTCCACCGGCGGCGATTTTGTGGTTATTCACGACGCAGGAGCGCACGGAAGAGCGATGGGTTTCAACTACAATGGCAAACTCCGCTGTGGTGAGCTGATTTTACGGAAGGACGGCTCAGTTGTGCAAATTCGCCGCCCGGAGACAACCGATGATTATTTTGCCACACTCGATATTCCTGGCGTGAAAAATTTTAGTTGATATATATTAATATTTGGTGTAAAATTATTAGTATAACGCTAAAAGGAGGCAGAGAAAGTTATGCCGAATAAACCATCAAAGAGAAAAATTCTTTATGCTCAAAGAAAGAAATCAGGATGTTGCCCTCGGTGCGGAGGGAAGGTAAAAAAGACCAGCAAATTTATTTTTTGCGATGATTGCCGGGCTTTTTTTAGAGGTTACAATCATGAGTATTCTGAAAGTATAAATGAAGCCCGAAAAGCCAAGTACGACGATCGTAAAGAAAGCGGTCAATGTCCAAGATGCGGGAAAAAATTAGGCAAAGGCTACAATAGAGCAATTTGTCCTGACTGCCTGGATAAGCAGTATCAGTACAATTACGCGAAGAAAAGACCGGTAAAAAAACCGGTGGCGGCAAAAAAGCCCGTAAAAAAAGGCAAGAAGAAATAATCAAAAGCAAAAAATGCAAAAGTTTTTTGTAACATTTTGTTTAATTTTAATTTCGCTTAACACACTGTCGTGTAAGACGGATAATAGTCTTCAAATAACTGAGCCGCTAAAATATCCGGTTGTTTTGGTGCATGGGATTTTTGCACACGACAGGGGAGGGATAATAAATTTTTGGGGGAGAATTCCCCAAGTATTCAGCGATGCCGGTATAAAAGTATTTGTAGGAAACACAGACGCATGGGGCAGTTATGAATCAAACGCCGAGATATTAAAAGCGACAATTGACAGAGTGCTGGAAGAGACAAACAGCGAGAAGGTAAATATAATAGCGCATTCAAAGGGCGGCATAGATTCGCGTTATTTAATTTGGAAGTACAATTACGGGGACAAGATAGCGAGTTTGACAACAATAGCGACGCCCCACCACGGTGCGGAAATAGCCGATCTTGTATACGCTCAGGATGTTGTTCATACCCGTTTTGCAAAAAAAGTTCTTGAACTATATGGGATATTGTACGGAGATGTAAATCCCGATTTATACACTCTTAATCAGCAGTTGACGACAGAACACATGAGGGAATTCAACGAGAATATTCTTATGGACGCAAGGGTGTTTTATCAAAGCATGTATGTAACGATGAGAAATCCCTTTGACGATTTAAAGTATTTTTATAGTTACCAGTATATAAAGAAAAAAAGCGGAGAAAATGACGGAGTGGTAAGCGAGATTTCCGCAAACTGGGGAGACAACGTAAGAAAAATAACCAGCGGAATATCCCATGCTGAAATTATAGACTATAAAATGCGGGATATATCCGGCATAAATATCCCCGAAATTTATATGCAGATTGCAAACGAATTAAGCAAAATGGGGTTTTGAAAAAACTTCTTTTCTGCTAAACTGCCCTTATAGAGGAAACAATGATTAAACGAAACAAAAACATCGCTAACATAAAAGCAGGCTACCTTTTCCCCGAAATCGCAAGGCGGCGGCGTGAATACGCTACGGCGCACCCTGAGGCGAAAATTATCAGTCTTGGGGTTGGCAATACAACAGAGCCAATTTTGCCGCACATTAACGCGGGACTTGTAGAGGGCGCGCGGCGGCTTGGGACTGTGGAGGGCTACTCCGGCTATCAGGACGAGGGACTGCCGGAGCTGAGAGAAAAAATTTCTTCAGTCTTTTACGGCGGAAAATTTTCTATAGACGAGATATTTATTTCTGACGGCGCGAAATGCGATATCGGCAGATTACAGCTTCTCTTTGGCGCGGGGGTAAAAGTAGCCGCTCAAGACCCATCGTACCCCGTGTATGTTGACGGCTCTGTGCTTGCAGGCGCGGCTGGCGGCTGGAAAGGCAAAGGTTACGCCGGTATTACATACCTTCCCTGCACCGCTAGCAACAACTACTTTCCCGATCTCGCCCCAATCCCTAAAAATTCAGTTATATACTTCTGTTCACCTAACAACCCTACCGGCGCGACAGCAAACAAAAGTCAGCTTGCTTCGCTTGTGGACGTTGCTGTCCGTAAAAACTGTATTCTTATCTTTGACGCGGCTTATGCTGAATTTATCCGTGACGCTAGTCTCCCAAAAAGTATCTTCGAGATTGACGGAGCTACTTCCTGCGCCATAGAAGTCAATTCGTTTTCAAAACCTGCCGGTTTTACGGGCGTACGCCTCGGCTGGTCGGTGGTTCCAAAGGCGCTCAAATATGCCGGAGGCGAAAGCGTCAACGCAGACTGGAGCAGAATAGCGAGCACGGTATTTAACGGCGCTTCCAACATTGCGCAGGCAGGAGGGCTTGCCGCACTTGACCCGGAAGGGCTAAAAGAAATACGCGCCCTTACGGACTTTTATCTTGGCAACGCAAAACTTATAAGAGACGCTCTTCAAAAACTAAAAATAAACTGCGAAGGCGGCGATAATTCTCCATATATATGGGCGCATTTCCCCGGCAGGGACAGTTGGGAAGTATTTTCTGAAATACTCGAAAAATGCCAAGTGGTTACCACTCCGGGAGCGGGCTTTGGTCCTGCCGGACAGGGCTTTATCCGTTTTTCGGCGTTTGGACACAGAGCGGATGTCGAAGAGGCGTGTACTAGGCTTGAAAAATTGCTTGACAAATAGAAATAATAGCCAATAAAATTAAACGGGGTTGTTCGAGAAGAATATTAAACCGCAGAAGTCACGAAGTTTTGGTACGATTTCTTTCTTTTCCTCCGTGAACTCCGTGTCCTCCGTGTTAAAATTCTTTACAAAGGGCGTAAGTCCTATTGTTTAGTGAAAGTACCTATCAATGAGGGACCCCAAGAGGAGCTAGTTGTGGTTAATTTGTTACCACTTACTGTTGCTGTGAACGTTCCTCCACTTAACATATGGTATGTGTTGCCGTTCATACTATCTACATACGTGCTAGGTCCATATTGCATTGATCCATCAGTTTTTCTATAAGTATATTCAAAAGTATCAGTGTTGAACCTAATATATACATGAGTATAACCAGCAGTTGTTCCATCTTTCAACCACGTAGTATTCTTTAATTGTGAAGGAAAACTAAAACTCTGTACAACACCATTATTTCCGCCAGGGTCATTTCCGCCGGGGTTATTCCCGCCGGGGTTATTCCCACCAGGGTTACTTCCAACAGGATTGTTTCCTCCGGTGTTTTCACTACTGTTGCCATCTCCGCTACTACCATCACTACAAGCGACAAGAGAAAATCCAATTATTACCACAAAAGTAATAATTCCAAAAAGTTTGATTGTGTTTTTCATAACACCTTCCTTTGATTCTGCTACCCTTACCTTGTTGGGTAACTATTTAATACTCCACATTCAACGAATGTGTATACTAAAGCTGTTTTCAGCCTTGTATTCAATTTTCCATTCTGCGGCGAAAGCCGCATGATTCTTATACATTATACCTCATTCCTATTCATATGTAAACCCAAAAGAACAAAGTTCCCGTGGCATGGATGCCACGGAGAGA
>JAIRUQ010000049.1 GCA_031254315.1 Treponema sp. | reverse complement strand
TCACGAGAGGGAAAAATCCTACAGCATCATCTTTAACTCCATTACGGTCGAATAGGAATACCGAAACAAAACCCAGGGGAGCCGTTGCGAGCGGCTCCCTTTTTTTGCCGGAATAGGGTGACAGTCACCCTTTTTGACTAAAGCAAAACGCTATTTCCCGCCATATATAGGTAAAGGTGACAGTCACCTTTTTGGGGGAAATATGCGAAAAAAACGGAATTTGATTGAAGGGGCGGCTTATCATGTAACATCACGGACTAATGATAAAGTCCGTATTTTTGACAAGAATTCGGGCCAAAAATTAATGATCCTAACTCTTGAGGAGGCAAAGGAAAAGTACGGGTTCCGGCTGCATAATTTTTGCATCATGCCTAACCATATTCATTTGTTAATGACTCCCTCAAACGGTACAAGCTTGTCCCGTATCGTACAGTCGATTAAAACACGATCCGCAAAACGATGGAATTGTATTCATGGTTCAAAAGATCATTTGTGGGGAGAACGGTTTTTTTCCCGTGCCATGAAGGATGCACATGATTATTTTCTTGTCTACGACTACATCGAGCAAAATCCGGTGAAGGCCGGACTTGTCGGCAACCCCGCAGACTGGGAAGCCTCCGGTGCGTATTATATCGCAAACAATATCAGCGACCTTGTTGACTATCTCCCCTTTGAACGCGAGCGGTATATCAAATTGCTTCCGCAACCGGTGACTGTCACCTTTTTGTAAAAATCCAATAAACCGGTACATAAAAAAGGTGACTGTCACCGCGTGCTCAGGTGACTGTCACCGTGTGCTCAGGTGACTGTCACCTTCCTGTTAGGGCGATGCGTGGGCATTTCATACCATTCTTACTTCTAATTCTTTCCCTACTGCATGTGCTATTTTATTAAGAAAATCAAGGGAAGGATTATAAGTTCCACTTTCAAGCCTGGATATATTAGACTGTCTAGTTCCAATCAGTTCGGCCAGGTCTTTTTGAGTTAAATGCCTCTCCTTTCGCGCCATAATTATTTCCTCTATAACGTTGTATTCAGCTTCATTCCTTTTAAGCTCTTCCCGCACCTCTCTATTCTTGAGGATAATGGCTTTTGCGCTACTCCAGTTCATTTGCTTTCCCTCCGTATATGTTCTTTCATCCGCTCTAAGGCAGTGTTTAATTCATTTTGGGGTGTCTTTTGCTTCTTTTTTACTATCCCATGCAATAATATTGCCTTATTTTTTCGGGGCAAAAAGTAAAATATCCGAAAAATATTTGAAGAAAATTCTATTCTTAATTCCCATAAACCAATATATTTTTTCCCCCTGATAATATCCACATGGGGATAATGTAATTCATTACCAAATTTTTCCAATAAATCAATTTCCCTGTAAATTTTAGCCTGTTGTTTGGGGTTCAAGCCTAGTATGAAATCCAAAACGGGCACTTTACCGTCTGCTTTTTCATACAGTTCAACTAAATATTCCATATTTTAGAATATATCGTATTTGATATGTTTTGTCAATTGGTCAAGTTGAGTACGGGGCAGGCAAGGTACAAAAAAAAGGCCGCCCAAAAAGGACGGCCTAATTTTCGTTAGATTTCTACGCGATAAATCGCTTAGAAGGAAACCTCAAGACCAATCGGGATTGCAAAGTTGATGGGCGTCTTGTCGCCGACTTTACCATTCGTCCAAACCTTTACGCCTGCAAAGAAGGACGGTCCCCATTCCTGACCAATCTGGATGTACGGGTTAAAGTGGAAGCCGAGAACGGAATCGCCCCCTTTCGGCGCCATCATATTGATACCAATATCCGCAAAGACTGTGAAGCTGTCGCTGATGGCATAGTAGGGGAGCACGTCAAAGATAATCCCAAAGGGATTGTCCACCAGACCGCCCATCCTTGCAAGATATTCGTCTAAGTCAATACCCAGAATACCTGCATAAATTTCGAGTGCAGCCAATTCGTCTTCGGTGAAATCATCCTCACTGAAACTCTGGTAGTACTTGCCGCCAAATTTGGCCAAGACGCGGGCTTTAATCCCGAACGCGTCATTGATAGCGTATTTTGCCGCAAGGCCAATCCCGATCGGTTCCATCACGCTCTCATTACCGACTTTCTTGGGCAGTCCTAAGCCAACGCTGAAGTCAAGGTTCAGGTTCTCAATTGCGGTCAGACCGAAGTAGAGGTAGAACTTCCCGCCGATTGCGCCGTTTGGTTTATCTATATCCTTCGTCCAGGGGGCCATGTCAAAGGTAAGGGCAATGTTTCCAAAATCCATGTTCACGTCCACCTGGATGGTCATATTCTTGAATACTTCGCCCAGTCCCTGCCCTTGCGCTTTCCCGGAACCAAATTCAAAATACGGGAGGACAATGTTGAGGCCGAACATGTCAACGGGCTTGATATCCAACATGAGGGCGTTGCCGCCAAAGCCGCCGTAGAACGCGTCCCTCATCTTTTCACCATTCACGGCGTAGGGGGCGCCCCATGCCTGGTCATCGCATACAACGCCGGAATCATTGGCGGTCTGGTGGAACATCCAGCCGGCATAGCCTTCTTTCGCATAGATGCCGTCAGGGTTTCCGCCGATGGAAAGCTTGAACTGGTCAATGGGTTTCCACCATGCGATACCGAAAACTTTTTGGGCATCCCAGTGAGTGGGTTCCCAGCGATACCATGCGCCAAAGGTCCCGTCATCGTTCTCGCCAGAGCCTTCGAGACGGAGCCTGCCCTGGTTGCCGCTACCAAATACTCCGGGCAGATCATCATCGGCTTTTTCGTTAGTGTCGCCTTGAAGAAGGTTCACTGTTCCGAAGATCGAGGCACCCAAGTCAGCCGCGAACACTCCGCCCGCCGCCAGCGCGAAAACCACTGCAATTGCAGTCAGTTTCTTCATAATCATTCCTCCTAGAACTTCCGGGAAGGAGGCAACAACGGTTATGTTTTTGATTTTGCGAGGTGAAATTTTTCCGATAATCCAAAAGAGTGTAAATCATTACTAGATATAAAATTAGCGTTGCTATTTCGATTTACGCGGCAAATTGAAATTGGGTTGTGTAAGCATTTATGTAAGCAGTAACAAACCCAAAGGGGTTTTTATGCGCTACAAAGAGCCTTTTACCGTTTATCCAAGAAAATTAAAAACAGTTACCGTGTTCTATTATCAATGTTATGACAGTAACGGCAGGAGAATGTGCGGTCATTCAACCGGACAGCGGACAAAAACCGCCGCAAAGATGTATTGCATGGAGTTATATCGAAAAGGCGCGTTAATTCCGGAGAAAAAACCGATAAGTTTCGCGGAATTCGCCGCCGGTTGGTGGGATATAAAAACATACAAGTACCTAGAGTGGCGGCAAATGCAAGACCCGCTTGCGCCATCCACCATCGACCACTACAAAACAAATCTGGAACTCCATATAAGACCTTTTTTTGGCAAACTAAAGCTCAACGCCATTTCGCCCGAGCTGGTCCAGAGCTGGATTATGCGCCTTTCGCGGGAAGGGTATAACAATTCTTCTATTAATGTGCTCATTGCCACCTTAAAAGTGATGATGCGCGAAGCGGCGCGGCTCAAACTAATTCCGGCAAGTCCCATGGAAAAAATCAAAAAACTTATAGCGCATAATAAAGAAGTGCAAATTCTAAAAACCGAAGAAGTGCAAAAACTTTTCCCCACAGACTGGAGAAGAATCTGGGACAGCTATGAAGTATATATCTTTAACAAACTTGCCGTTTGCACCGGCATGAGAATGAGTGAAATTATCGGACTGCAAAGCAATAATGTCCGCGAGGATCATATCCATGTGTGCAAACAATATTCAACAAAATACGGAATACGCCCGCTTAAAACCAAAGACTCGCGGAATATTCCCATTACCGCGACGTTACACAACGAACTTTCGACACTGATAAAAAACAACCCGCAGGGATTTTTATTTTCCGAGAACGGAGGCGCGGAGCCGATGCCACGTAACAGAGTATACAAAGAAACCAGCGACGCCTTTGAGAAAATCGGCATAAGCAGGGAAGAGCGCAAAGACCGGGGGCTGGCCCTGCACCATTGGCGGCATTTTTTGAACACCGCCCTTCTCATGGCAAACGTGAACACCCTGAAAGTCCAAAAAGTCACCGGTCACAAATCCCTGTCAATGACCCAGCACTACGCCCATTTTGACAGCCGCGATTTTACAGAAGTCCTGGATGTCCAAAACAACCTGCTTCGGTCTTTTTGAAGAAGTGGGTAGTTGTTAGTGATTAGTGGTTAGAAAAAAATAACTTTTTTCCCAAAACACTAAAGCTTTTTGCGTGTTTTCGTCCTATATAGTGTATGAAGAAAAGACGAAGTCAGCTACGAGCTGACGACGCAATTGACAGTGCGTTTGGACACACCGATTGGCACACGGCCTTCTTCCAAGCCCTGAAAATGGAATTGCGCGAATATGAGGGCTTGCTTGACTTTTTTTATGATCACAAGCTCACCGAGGAACCTTTGCGAATCGACTGCGTCATTGTCAAAAAGACGAAAGATGTCAAAATTTCAAAAAACATCGCCGCTTTTTTCAGGGAATATAACCTGTTTGAGTACAAAAGTCCCGACCATTATGTTTCAATCGCCGATTTCTACAAGGTTTACGCCTACGCCTGTCTGTATTCCTCGATTGAGAAGAAGGCCCCCATAACCAGCCTGACGCTGTCCTTTATGGAGAGACGCTACCCTAGAAAACTGCTCAAGCATTTGCAGGAGGTACGGGGTTATACAGTTGTAGAAACCTCCGAAGGGATTTATACTGTAAGCGGCGACATACTGCCGATACAGATAATCGACAGCCGGAGATTATCCGCCGACGAGAACCTGTGGCTGAAAAGCCTCAGCAACAAGCTTAATTCGTTGGAAATTGAGCATATTAGCAAAGAAATAGTCCGGCAGAAAAAGGATACACAAATAAATGCGTATCGGAAGGTCATAACGAAGGCGAACGCCGGAATCATACAGGAGGCAATGGAGATGGGTCGAAGAGTAACACTTGAACAAGTAATTGAAAATACCGGCTTAGGCGCCAAATGGGAGGCCAGAGGAAAAGCCAGAGGAAAAGCCGAAGGAAAAGCCGAAATTGCCCGCAAAATGAAACAGGCGGAGCGGCCAGTAAGTGAAATCGCCGGATTTACCGGCCTTTCACCCGAAGCCATAGAAAACCTGTAACAAATTACACCTAACAACCGCCAAAAACCCTGCGCCGGGACTATGCTGAATTTTCTGGTCAAAGCCTCTGGTCGGGGCGATTTATTAGTCCTCCCTGGTAAATTCGCATTAATATAGAACATTTTCTTTCCAGAAAGTGTTACAAAAGGAGCATATTTGTTGTTCTGCAAAACAATTTTCGTCACTTTTTGCTGTCATATCTGCTGTCAGCTCAAATTTCTCTACTTTTGGCGGTGTAGCATATATCTATTAGCGACATTTATGATTTTTTTTGTATT
>JAIRUQ010000089.1 GCA_031254315.1 Treponema sp. | reverse complement strand
TCTCCAGCCATAACATCATTTAGGTACTCCAAACCTGGATGTATTTTAATAAGTTTGTTACGGTTTTCCCCCATCAAAACATCCCAATAATAAACGGGAACCCACATCTCGCCAACATCACCAACGGCTATGGCTGGTCCAAATGTTTGTCTGTTTGTTCCAGACTCATACTCTATAGGATAATCAATAAATATATCGTTGCCAAATGTATCTTCGGTATTTACCGGACGAAAATCTCTGGCAAGAGTCCTATATTCAATATCTGATTCTTGATAAAATATTATTATATGGTATTCACCTGAATCTCGGAATGTTTGATATTGCCCAACTTTTCCATTCGTAGTAATACGATCGCCAGCATGGAGTACAATAGTTTCTCCACTTCCCCAGTGATGAGCCGCAGTGTCTCTTTCGGCAACATAGGTCAATGGTTCCTGCGCAGGCAAAATACCGGAAACTAAAATACCTAAGAAAAATAAAATTGTTATTCTGTTGTTATTTTTCATAAGAAAACTCCCCCATATAACATTCGTCTTTATTCGTTCTAGGCGCACCGCTTAGGCTAAAGCCTTCGCGCATTTTTCATCTTTGTTAAGTTTCTTGTGCGCCACGCCGTGTTAAGATTATTCATCCACACAGTTACGCTGTGCAAAATTGGGCGTGAGTAATTAGTTGATCCTCTTCTCTTTTCTCTTCCTCCGTGAACTCCGTGTCCTCCGTGGTTAAATCTTCTTTCTTCTCTCTTCTCTTTGCTCATTCGTTTCATTCGCCCAATTAGTGTAATTCGTTGATCCTCTTCTCTTTCCTCTTTCTTCCTCCGTGAACTCCGTGTCCTCCGTGGTTAAATCTTCTTTCTTCCCTGTTCATTGATTAACCGGTGTAAGTGTAACCGCAGGTTCCAGCAAGTCCTGAATACCGTTTGTCCCGACACGGACACGGGAAAGAATCAGTACCGAAGACAGATTTTCTATTTTGTAAACCATACGGTTTTCTTCGGTTGTCTCAGCGGGGCGCATTTCTAAAAGCTCGTTATTTTCAACCTTATAGAAAACATAATGACCTCTTTTTGTGTTTCCGCTTGAGTTTATCGTGTATTCACCGGAGTTAAAAAATTGGAGCCTCCCCCATGAACTGTCATAAACTGCGTCAACAGCGGACTTTATTTGAGAGGCGGAGTTTCTTACATTCGCCACTCTCGCGCGGCGGTAGGAGCCGTCCCATGTTGTGTTGGCTGTGATCCTTAGCCGGACATCTTCATGAACCCTCAACCTTATTCTGTCAAGCGATTCGAGTTCTATGTCGATTAAACGCGATAAAGTGCTTATTGAAATATTCTGGCTTCTTATATATATTCCCAAACGGGTAGGCGTGGAGGTTTGCCAGCGGAAAACCTGTTGCGCTTCATCGCCAAAAAAGATTATTTCCTTTCCCTGCGGATCAAAGTACAGATACTGATTGGCGTCAATAGTGCCTTCAGGGCTTACATAGTACCAAAGGTCATTTATAAAGTTTTCAAAAACTCCCGGTCTTCCGCTCAATAATTCCCTCAGCCGCCTCTGCTCAATTTGTGAACCAAGTATTCTTGAAACATTGGTCTGCTCGTACTGCTCTCTTAGGGAATTAAACGAATAAATAGTTTCAATTTGATCCAGTATATTCGCGGACGCGCTGTCATGGCTGTAAGCCGCGATGTTAAAACTTTGCCCCCTTGTCATACCCTGCTGATATGCCAAAGTCCGCGTTGTTTCCTGAATGGTTATAGACCCATCAATTTGTAATTCCGCTATTTTTTTGTAGGGTTGCTCTTGAGGCTGTCCGGTACTGCGCCTGAAAATAGTCATGGTATGTTCATTGCGGGAATTCATTCCTGCTATTATGATGCAGTTATTTCTGTCTCCTAGCAGATCCTGGTTAAAAAGAGTGATCGTTTCGGGACGGGTCGCGGCAGTAGGCTCATTCCACATACGTTTGTACTTTCGGGTATTTTCATCATAGCTTAATAAGGTGATGAATAGCGGACCTGTATTGGCGGTATTGCGGTAGACTACGAATTGATCCTCTGTTAAGCGTTCTTCGCTTTCTTTGTTCAGAACGGCTATTACTATTTCCCCGTCTTCTAAAGGTATTTTAGTACTGAGGCTTTCTTCCCATGCCGTTTGCCCTGTTTGCCCGCCTGCAGAGTATTGTCCGGCTTCCTGCGGAATTACAACTTTTGTCCTGACATCTTCATAGGCTTGAGAGTTAAAAAAAACTTTCCAAAGTCCTGTCGCCAGAAATAATATCAACAAAACGGATAATACCGCTATGCCGATTGAAAACCCAATAACAGCTTTTTTCATTATTTCGTCTAAAATATACAACGCTCTTATTGAGCGAAGAATGCCTCTGACGCTCTTCTTACCCTTGAGTCAATATTCAGCCCAATGACAAGCGCGCGCCATGTGGAAAATTCTTCCACTCTGGAAAAACGCAGTAAACTCGCGTTTGGACTTGAAATAACTGCTGAAAGCGCGGCAGGGGACGCGCTTATTAACAGGGTATAACTATAGGGTGAGGATTGCCGGGATGCGGCTTCTCTTAAAGCCCCTGAAAAATCCGCAACGTTTCCTGACTGTGAACTTTCCCTGATGCTTCTTTTTAGGGTATCTTTTGCGTTTCCTTCTATCGTACCCGTATAAATCACGCTTGCTCTTGTTCCGGCATTCCAGACTGTAACCCTGTCTCCGTTTACCAGTATCTGGTCAAGACGGGCAAAAAGCCATGTTGTAACCTCGTCCTTTACGCCCGTAAGGGAAGAAGAACCGTCTATTATCAAATTAACGTCTATAGGAGCACGCTGGGCGTATACTTGGGCGGAGCCGAAAAAGACCGCAAAAGCCAGAAATAACAGAATTCCGGCGATTTTTAGGTTTAACCTCTTTTCAGAGGTTTTGTTGATTTTAGCTGGTTTTTTCATACCCCTATTTTAACATATTCGCCCAAAATAAGCTAGTTTTTTTTATATGAATTTCCTTACAAAAGTGCTTTACATTTTTTGTAAAAAATGCTATCCTTGCTATTAAGGTGTAAATCAATTAATTTTTAAGGAGAGTTATATGGGATCCATTGATCTGCCAAAAAGCCCGAATGTATTTCATCCGGAAAAGCCAAGCGCCGTTGGTTCACGCAATTCATTAGCACAGGAATATCGTGACCAGCAGGCTGAAGTAAACCTGTTGCTGGAGGAAGAAACCAACAAGGTTATCCACCACTTAACAGCAAGACTGCCCAAAGACGTTCTTGAACGCCTTGATGTAATGGGCGGTCTCAAAGAGAAGCTGTACAATTACTTCAATCAGAACTACCAGAACATGTTCAATCGTTACATGGTAACGAGTGAAGATGAAATGGTAAAGAAAGTCAGAAACTTCATCGACAAAGAAGAAACAAAGGTTCTGACTCGGTACACGCCGAAAGAGATTGCAGACTTGCTTGACGCCGTTGGCGGCGCCGACAAGTTCAACACCGGCGAAGTTGAAAAATCCGTAGTGAATATGTACGGTCACTTGCAGGGACATATTCAGAGAGGCGTGAATGAGCTTGAAACACACACAAACAGCATTCTTCGCCAGAAAACGGACACAGGCGCTTTCGTACGCGGTGAAAATGCGTATTCAATCGTAAAGTGCGCGTTCAAAGACAATCAAATCAAACCAAAGACAGTCAGCGACGTAAAACTTTCAGTCAACATTTTGGACTCGGAACTCATCAGCCCGATTTTCCATTATCAGGCAACTGTTGAATTCCTCGTCAAAGACTTAATCGCCAAACACATCATTGACAGTATCGATAAGATTATCGAGCAGGTCAAAGATGACAGAATCGATCAGGGTCTTGAAGAGCTTTCAGACGGTGAAATTATCTTCACCAAGCTGAACAAAGTAGAATCCTTCACCGATGATAACCTCGATGAAGCGAAATCCAAACGCTACACTTTCCTTGCGAAATCTCTCATGGAAAGACTTTCCGACCTCCGTGCGGAAATTGACCCCGAATCATTTGATGCGTTGAACATCCGTGAAAACATCAAAAAGATCATCGATATGGAAAATATCCGTAACCGCGGCTTTAACACCGCGATTAACTCCATCACCGCAATTCTTGACACTTCAAAGATGGGATATCAGTACATCGAAAACCTTAAGAACGGACGCGAAGTTATCATTCGTGAATACGAAGATACCGACGCCGCCAATCTGCCGGATGAACGCTATTCGATCAAACTGCGCTATTTTGATAATGCCCAGCTTATCGAAGATCGCAAGGCTTATGACATCATGCTCAAGAGCTTTGAAACCGAAGTCCAACATCTGTGGGATGTTCTTCAAGTCCATTATGACGACAAGAAGAGCTTCTTCAGAATTAACGACTTTGATGATTTGGCAAAAAGGACAAGAAGCAAAATTCGCAAGAGCAAAGAAAAAACAGGTGAGCCGGAGTACGAAAATATTGCGAAAGTATGGGACGAAATTTCCTTTGTTAAGCCCGCTGAAACAGAAGTTGAAAAATCAAACCGCACCTATATCTGGGAAAAGGACAGAATCCGCACCAGAATTATCAGAATGCGCGACAAGATGAAACACATGTGGGATTTCCTTTATCCGCCGGAGAGACGCTTCATGGAAGAAAGACTCCAGTGGCTCGAAAAGGAATATTACAGGTTTGATTACATGATCAATCCTTACCACCTGCAACCGGGACTCCTTTTGGACGTAGATATTACATCCATCAAGAGGAAAAAAGTTACTCTGGACGCTATGGCTAACGTACTCAATGAGTTCCTCCACGGCGTGTCCAAAGGCTTCTCCGATGCGGCGTTTGCATCATTCAGCAGAAGAAGGTCAACAGTCCGCGAAGACATTAACCAGTCTTTCGCCGCTGTTTCCGATGAAGAAGAAGAAGCCGCCGTTGCCGCCGTCGCTCCAAAACCAAGAGCGGCTATTGCGGCTCCCAAGCCCAGATCGGCTCCTCCCAAAAAGAGGGGTGTCGTTGACTCAAAGGCTAAGAAAAGACCATCACGAGGCGGCGGAGTTGCGGAACTCTAAGCTTAGAGTAACGTAATAGAAAAGTTGTTTACTTAACGCCCCCGATGGTTTTCTTTCGGGGGCGTTTTTTTTGTGAGAGAACCGTCCGCGTTCTCTCGCAAAAACCAATTACATAAATTATGGAGGATATATGGCGAGTAGCGCTAATTTAGAGATTCTTTCTACCCGCTCAGGCTTTAACAGCGCGGTTAGACACATAAAAAGGACAACAGAAATTGCATCCAGCGCCAAGGCTAATCTTGGCGATACTATTTTTGAATTAGATGATGAAGACTTAACAAGCGGCAGAATAGGCTTGCTTTTAAGAATGTTATTGGTTGATAAACTTGGTTACAAGACAGCATCGGCAAACCTTTCTTCGACAGTAAATAATCTGTCCTCTCTTTCGAAAGAATTCGGAAAGTGGAACGGTGTAGACCTTGTCGCCGCTTATTATCATCCTGAGTTGGGGCTTTTAGTAGCGAACCCAAAAGTAGAGGAAGAGTTGGCAGGTTTTGGTCAGCTCCGTAAACGTGAATTAATGGTTGTGTATGCAGGGCTTCAGGGGAAGGAAACCAACGAAAGTTGCCAAAAAGCGGCGGAACTTGCCTTGAGTATGTTTGAGGGTTCAAAAGTAACCGCTCCTACAGCTTTAACCAGAGGAAGTTTTACCGTTAAAAAGGTTTCCAAGCCCAAAAAAGCTCAGGAAGCAAAGCCCGCAAAAGCAAAAACTGCTTCAAAAGGAAAATCAGCGCCCAAACGTTCTGCCGCCGCGCCCGCGAAAAAAGCCGCCGCTGTACAGGTAAAGGCTTCGGGAGGTCCCTCAAGGATGACCCCGCGCTATGCGGTAATAGTTCAGAATGAGCTTTTCCATAACGGAAATGTTGAAGCGTGGAAAAGGATTGTCGCCAGTTATAAGGCAAAACATCCCACTCTTGAAGTTTATATCTATTATGAAATGGAGCGAATTTTAGACATTAATTCGCTGTTCAAGTGGGGTAAGGTAAAACATGGTAGCGCCATTGAATTTGCCGTAGCCGGAAATGAAATACAGGATGTAGCTAAATTGCAGCGTTACCTTGCACAGGGAGCCAGCCATCAATTTGAAGCGTTCCTGCGTGGTCCCGTTAATTCGGTGCTTAAACTTTTCTAAAGAGGAAATAAAATGGATTCAAGAATACATTTTTTCAGTCAAAAAGACGTTATTTCCCAGAAGGTCAATCATGAACTTTTGGGAATTCGCGGCAGACAAGCGAATGAGTTTGCCGAATTGGAGTTTCCCATTCTGCCCGGAATTATTTTGGACACCGAAATCGCTTCGGAAGTTGAGCCCAAAACAATAAAAAAAGATATTAATGATCTTTTGGCTAAATGCGCGAAACTGGTTGGTAAAATATACGGGGACGCGAAAAATCCCATGCTCTTAAAAGTTGTTATCTCTTCTAACCTTGCTATTACGAATTATCCTGCTCTGCACAATTTTGGTCTTGTAAAGCCGACTATTGATGGTTTTGCGAAATGGGTAGGCGCGGATTTCGCCATTAATGAAGTTTTATTCTTAATCAGCGGTATGATGATGATTCAGGAGAGAATCAAAGAGTTGGAAGGAAAACCCAAGGAGCAGGAAGAAATCGGCGAAAAAATTAAACTGTTGAAGAAACTGCTCGGTATTAAACAGCCATCCAATGAACTGCATGGCAAGGAAGAAAAAACACCTGCGCCAAAGAAAAAAACCGCCATAGAATACATGGATGAATATGCCAAGTATTTCCCCAAAGGCTTTTTTGACAATGCCGAAAATCAACTGTTAATTACTCTTAGTGAAATATCAAGAATGTTAGGGATGGATGAGCAGAACGACGGCGACACGGCGATAATGATACAGCCAATGGTGTACGGCAACTACGGCAAGGATTCATGTGCCGGCGGTTTTTACAGCCGTAATGTTATTACCGGAGATAAAAAACTACAGGGGAATTTTTTCAGAGATAAATTTAACGAGCTTGGCACTGAAGGACACGAGATCAACAAAATTGATTCTGTACACCTTAAACAGCTTGAAAAAATCGCGTGGGCTTTGGAAGATAAATTCAAGGAAATCCGTTATATCCGCTTTACTGTAGAAAACGGGAAACTGTGGCTGATCGAACAAAGACTTGTGGATCAAAAATCCACTCAGTCCGACCTTAAACTTCTCCTTGACCTCGCAAAACGAAAGATTGTCGATACATCCTATGTAATTAAAACTCTTGATCCGATAAGACTTAATGAAATCCTTCATCCGGTAGTTAATATGTCCAGCGTAAAGGGAATAAAATCATGGAAGGGCGGTATCGCAGGAGCGCCGGGAGCGGCAATAGGAAAGGTCTATTTCAGTACAAACGCGCTTTTAGAAGCGAAAAAAGCATCGGCGCAACACGCTGAAGATGACCGCTTTATTCTTGTTTTGGAATCATCTTTTGCGGAGGACGTAAAAGCGATTGAAGTAAGCACGGGCGTATTAACCGCAGAAGGCGGTTATGCGGCTCACGCATCTGTAGTTGCCCGCCAGTACGGAAAAGTATCTCTTGTTTCACCTGCTCTAAAAATTAAGGGAACAAAAGCGACTTTAGGAGAATTTAGTTTCTCGGAAGGTGATTACATCACGATTGATGTTCCCTTTTACGGTGAGTCAACGGTGTATCTGGGAGAGACCGATCTTATCGAACCTGATCCAAAAACTTCAGGATTGTTGGACTTCATCGCGCTTTCAAAGAGCTTCTTAAAAGAATTCCATGTGCGCTGTAACGCCGACACTCCCAAAGATGCGGCTCTGGCATTAAGTTTTGGCGCGGAAGGCGTCGGTCTCTGCCGTACGGAACATATGTTCTTTAAAGCAGACCGAATCAATGTTTTCCGTGATATGTTGTTGTCCGATGACAAAAAAGAACGGCAGAAAGCGCTGAACAAGTTGCAGGTTATGCAGAGGGAAGATTTCTACGGTATCATGAAAGTAATGGCAGGGAAGGAAGTTACAATCCGCCTGCTGGATTCTCCCCTTCATGAGTTTATGCCGCATAACAGCGATGAATTGCAAGGTTATATCGACTATGTTACCAAAGTTAAAGGAACAAAGCCGTCAAAAGCCGAGGTTACAGCCCGTGTTGACGCTCTTCATGAGTTTAACCCCATGCTTGGACACCGCGGATGCCGTATCGCCGTCTCATACCCTGAGATTTATGCGATGCAGGTAAAGGCTATCTTTGAAGCGGCTTACAAACTTCGCTCCGAAAAGATCAACGCACAGCCTGAAATAATGGTTCCCATTGTTATGAATATGTCGGAGTTAAAGTTAATCGCTTACGGTAAGAAGATCGAAGGTTCAAATTATTTGGGCATTGTCGATATTGAAGAAACGCTCAGAAAAGAGCTAAAGACAAAAGAATTAGAATACAAAATCGGCACTATGATAGAATTGCCTGCCGCGGCTCTTGGCGCGGGTGAGATCGCAAGGTACGGGCGCTTCTTCAGCTTTGGAACCAATGACCTTACCCAGACAACTTTGGGTATCTCAAGGGACGACTTTACGGCTTTTATGCCGGACTACACTTTGTTTGACCTTATCGACGGAAACCCGTTCTCGACTTTGGATCCAAGGGTAAAAGAGCTTATCGCGCTTGCCACAGATCGCGGACGGCTTACACGCCCGGATTTGGTCTGCGGTTTGTGCGGTGAGCACGGCGCTAACCCTGAAAATGTTCGCTTCTGTATGGATGCCGGGCTTAACTATGTTTCCTGTTCTCCGTACTCAGTGCCAATCGCGCTATTGGCGGTAGCCCAAGCGGAGATTGAAAAGGCAGAAGCCAAGCCGGAATAATGTACGTTCTTTAAAATAAAAGGCTGTCCGAGAAGTATCTTGGACAGCTTTTTTTATTCTTCGCAAAAGACCTCACACAAAGGCACGGAGGCACAAAGGATGGCGATTAATTTGACAACGGCGCGTTCTCTAATATGCGAGGAGTAAGGAGAGAAAAGGGAAAAAGGGTGGCGAATGAAACGATTTTTCCTTTTCTTCCCCCTTTGTGCCTTAGTGCCTTTGTGTGGAACCTTTTAATTGTGCCTCTGTGTGGACTTCTCGGATAATCATAGCTTTTTTTGTTAATGATATTCTGTTATAATCATCTCATAGTATTAATAAGGAGGAATTATGCGATACTTTGATTTTGATAGAATCGCCTCGTACAAGAAACTTGCCAAGTACGCGAAAAAAAAGGCGTTTGATTTTAGAGGCAAACTTGACGCAAAAAGGGTGGGGGAGTGTCTTGTTCCTATGGCGGGCGGTCTTACCTATTCATGGGCGGCAAAAGCAGTTGATGAGCAGTGCGTAAAATTGCTACAGGAGCTTGCAAATGAGCAGATGGTTATTGCCAAGTACAAGCTTCTTCTGGACGGGGAGATGATAAACACCGGAGAAAAACGCAAGGTATTGCACCATCTTTTGCGCGGAGAGCAGGGACAGCCTGTAATTGAAGACGGCAAAAATATAGGCGAGTTTTACCGCAAAGAGCTCGCAAGGTTCTGCGATTTCGCCTGTGCTGTCCATGATGGCAAGTTCAAAGGTTCTACAGGCAAACCGTTCAGTACGGTAATTCAAATAGGCATTGGCGGCTCGGATTTGGGACCGCGCGCCTTATACATAGCTCTTGAAAACTGGGCGTTAGCCGAAAATAAAAAGAAACTAAGCGCGAAATTTATTTCCAATGTTGACCCCGATGACGCATCCCAGGTAATTGCCTCTTGTGAGCTTGACCAGAGTCTGTTCATTCTTGTTTCAAAGAGCGGCACGACACAGGAGACTTTGTCGAACGAGCTTTTTGTAAAGGATAAGCTGACAAAAGCCGGGCTTGATCCAAGCAAGCACATGATTGCCGTTACAAGCGAAACAAGCCCTCTTGCACGTAACAGCGCATATTTGGACTCTTTTTATATTGACGATTATGTCGGCGGACGTTATTCGGTATCTTCGGCGGTTGGCGGCTGTGTCTTATCGCTTGCATTCGGTCCGCAGGTGTTCAAAGACTTCCTTGCGGGAGCCGCACAAGCGGACAAACTCGCTCTTAACGAAGATATAAATAAAAACGCCGCTTTGTTTGACGCTTTAATCGGCGTTTGGGAAAGAAACTTTTTAGGCTATCCGTATACCGCTGTTTTGCCCTACAGTCAGGCGCTCTCCCGTTTCCCCGCGCACTTACAGCAGATGGACATGGAATCAAACGGCAAGCAGGTAAACCGCTATGGAGAGCCTATTAGTTACAGCACAGGTCCTGTAATTTTTGGAGAGCCGGGAACAAACGGGCAACATTCATTCTACCAGCTTCTGCATCAGGGGACGAGCGTTGTTCCGCTTCAATTTATAGGTTTCCTCGAAAGCCAAAAGCACGATGATGTTACAGTTGACAATTCGTTAAGTCAGACTAAATTAGCCGCGAACCTTTCCGCTCAAATTGTAGCTTTCGCGAAAGGGCAGGACAACGAAGACGGAAACAAACAGTTTCCCGGCGGTCGCCCTTCCAGTCTTATCTACGGAAAGAAACTTACCCCCGAAGTTTTGGGAAGCCTCCTTGCGCACTTTGAAAACAAGGTGATGTTTCAGGGATTTTTGTGGAACGTCAACAGTTTTGATCAAGAGGGAGTACAGCTTGGGAAAATCTTAACAAAGAAGGTATTGTCCGGTAATTTTGGAGACAGCGCGTTGGAAGCGTACAGCAAAATGCTGGGAATAAAGTGAAAGAAGACTATTCTTCGCTTGTTGGCAAAATCGCTGTTACAGACTCTGAGCTGTCCCCAAAGGGGACGGTATTAATAGACGATGAAGTTTATGAAGTAACAACAGACGGAGAACACGTTGACCCGGGCAGGGGAGTGAAAGTAACCTCTGTCCGTGGCAAAAAGATAGTTGTTAAGAGGGTTTAGTAGTTTGTAACAGCTAAAATGTTGTTACTTTATAATTCACACGAAGGCACAAAGGCACAAAGATATAATAGGCGGTCAAAGCTGAGTTTATCCTTCATGCCTTTATCTATTAAATATATAGAAAAAGCATAGAGGAAACGCTCTCTTCTTCCTTCCCTTAGTGCCTTCGTGCCTCCGTGTGAGGTGTTTTGCGAAAGAATGTTTTAAAATATTAACATAAAAACTTTTACATGTTATATTTTAGTTTTTCATTATTTTCTATTTCTACATAGCCTAATTTCTTAAATTCGGCTGCAATCTTTTTAATTTTATCTTTTTTAACGGTTTTATGAAAAAGAGTTTCCAAATGAGCCTCAAATCCGTTGATTTTTCTTGGTCTGTTTTTTGCCGGTATATCTTTTATATTGGTAAACGCTTTTTTGTAATCTTTATCCGTCTCAAATAAATTGTTTTGTTTTTGCTGTTTTGATGTGTTTTTATCTTCAGACTCGCTTTTAGTAGCTTCGCCTTTTTTGATTATTTCCGTTCTTTTAATGTTTATTCCGTTATCGCTTAAATGTTTAATCAAGGGATCGTAGCCCTTGTCGTTTGAGCATATCGTAAATTTTAAATTCTTGTTTCTGTTTGTATAAACGCCCAAATAATACGCTATAAAAAAATCAAGAGCGTTATTTCCCTGTCCTTTTACTTTTAACAATTCAACGGAAGAGACGCTTTCCAATAGTTCCTTAGCGAAAACAAACGGTTTTCTTGACTGGTTCACACCCACAAGTACGACTATTTTAGCGTTTGCTTTTTTTATATCTTCGATTATTTTGGTAAAATTTTCAAAATCAAC
The DNA here is from genome assembly GCA_031254315.1 of Treponema sp. Taxonomy (GTDB): domain Bacteria; phylum Spirochaetota; class Spirochaetia; order Treponematales; family Breznakiellaceae; genus WQXQ01. Next base: position 10,042 of record JAIRUQ010000089.1, on the reverse strand, counting down.
AAATATTATTTCATTGTACATTTTTGGCTCCTATTGTGTGATGTTTGCAATTTTGCCGTGACGTATGCCCTGTATAAGATAGTTGCCAACTTTGGTTTGCCACCCTTTTCCCATTGCCCGAAGTTTCTCCGCATCGGGACCGGGAAGGCGAATTGAGACTACAACTTTCTTTTCCGCTACTGATGGTCTTCCGTTGCGGTTTATGTTTTCCTTAAACGTGGCAAAGCCGCGCCCTAAGTGTTTGACACGTCCGGTTGCCATATCCTCATCCAATATGCCGGTGGGAAACGAAGGTATTTCCTTTTTAGCTAAATCGACAAGTTTTTCAGGTGTCCACTCTTTCCTTATTTTTTTTGAGTTCTTTCTAATTATCTTTTCCATAATGTTTCTCCCACTCTTTTTCGTGAACCTTAAAAAGTGTTATTACCCGTATTCTGCCATTACGAGGCGTCCAACACAGGCAAAGCCTAAGCCCTTCAACTTTTCCATAAGACAAAAATCTTTCTTCGCCGTAATTTCTACGGTAATCTGCTTCAGTTACCACATTTGGATCAGTTAGTACAAACTCAGCAAGATCAAAGGGCAGACCACGTTCCTCAATATTATGCATATTCTTTTCAAGGTCGTATTCAAGCTCAATTATTTCGCCCATATATTGTAAATGTAATACATTTACAATATGATGTCAACAACTTATTTCTTATTTGGCAAGCTCAACCACAAACTTCACAAATTGTTCAAAAAACTGAGGCGTAAGGCGGGAAGGAGTGTCGCTTGCGTTGTTGAGGTTGCGCCATGTTTCGGGGAGATGGCGGCGCTCTTCGCTTTCTTTAATTGCGCCACTGATGATTACGTCTACAAATTCAGGGCGGGCGCGAAGGAAGGTTTCGTATTTTTTTGCTTCTTCCGCGGGAAGGATAGTGATCGTTTGGGCGGCAAAACCGGCGCGCAAAAAACCGACGTCATCTGAAAATGGGGTGGGGGCGAGCAGGACTTTTTCCATGCGAAGGGAATCGGCTGTTTCTAGCGCGTAGTCGCGTAGTTGGCGTATGTTTTCTTTTAATTTGAGGGTGTTGGGGTTCTCTGCGTCCTTTAAAATACGATCCGTTGTTGTGGAAATAATAAAAACATCGCCGATGCCGCATGCGTCAAAATTGTAGATTTTCGCGTTTTCAAGACCCCATGTTTTTATTTTTTTTGCCAGAGTAAAAGAGCCTTGGTTTTCAAGATTTTCGCCGAAACTTAATTCTTCCTTGTCTGTAAAGACAATGCTCCAGTTGCCGATCTTTTTTTTTGCGAGTAGGTAAGCGGCGTTTAAAAGATGAAAGACAGCGATACTGTTATCATTTGCTCCGGGACTTCCAAGAACACGGTCGTAGTGAGCGCAAAACATATACGGGCTTTGCCCTTTGAAGGGAAAAATTCCTCCGTCTCTCAGGGATTTTTGTCCGGGAGGGAAGATAAAAATGTGCTTGTTACCGGCGACAGAAATTACCGTCGAATTAAGTTTAAGCGCGTCTATTACTTCCAAAAGTATCGAATAACGGTCGGCAGAATCGGCTATAAAGTCAAAGTAGCGGTCATAAGGACTTGTACGCGCCCAAGGGACGTTATTCTGCTTCACGATTTAATTTTTTCCGCCTTAAATGAATGGGAAGGAGATACAAGCTGTTGCTGGGCGTCAATTATTTTTAGTTCTATTAGACTGCCTTCTTTGTTTGAAACAGCGCCATAACTTTCTTTTAGAATACTGAAAACGGAGGCAGTGCATAACTCCAGTGTTTTTTCAAGGTTTTTTGTTTCAAGATAACGCGATAAGAAGACAGAGGCTGTCATGTCTCCTGTGCCCGCGACTCCGTAGCCAAGGGGGAGTTCCGGGGTGGTGATTTTATAGAGAGAGTTTTTATCGGAAGCGAGCATACTGAGTTCCCCGTCTTTTTCCTTGAAGCTCGTTACCAGTACTATGGAAGGACCCGCTTCATGCAGGGTATTTATCGCTTTAATGGCGTTGTCAATTGTTTCCGTATTTGCTCCTGTAAGAGCTTCAAGCTCAAACTGATTGGGACAAACAATGTCAGCTAACGGAATTAGTTCTTTTTTGAATATTTCGGGTATATCGGGCTTTACATAAAAACCGCGCCCTATATCGCCCATTACGGGATCACAGCAGTATAGCGCGTTGGGGGATTCCTTGCGTACTTTTTTTACCGCGTCAACGATTGCCCTTGCTACAGCGGCATCGCCGAGATAGCCTGAAAGCACGGCTTCACACCGGTTCAATACGCCCCTTTCTTCAAGCCCTATAACAAGTTCCGCCGCTAATTCCGCTCCTAGAACTTTACCGCGCCACGAGCCGTAACCTGTATGATTTGAAAATTCCACCGTGTTGATTGCCCACACTTCTCTTCCAAGACGCTGGAGAGGGAAAACCGCCGCAGTATTTCCGGCATAGCCGAAAACCACATGAGACTGAATTGATAAAACCGCCATTTTTTCCCGCCTGTTACTTTTTACGAAATATTCTGCCTATAAGCAAGGTCAAAAATCTTAAGAAACGTCCCTGATTTTGTCCGTACTTGTTTGAAAAATCTCCAGCCGCTTTCGCAAGGGAATATGTCCCGTATTTCTTTTTAAGAAAATCCCAGTGTTTTATTATCCAAACATAAAGGTCTGCTTCTGTTCTTCCGGGAAAATTGGCTAACAGCCATTGTTCCCTTATTATCGTTATTACAGGATTATACACATTGTTGTACCATGAGACAAGGGCATTGTTAAAATGGATTTCTTCTTCAATATCTTCGTTTAAATAGTATTTGTGAACAAGTATATGATTGTAAATAACATCGTAACGTCCCGGAGAGCTGAAATCAAGTTTCCAATAATCGGTCAGATCGCCAAATAATGTTTCACCGTAAAAAATGTTTTTTTCATAAGCGGTAAGCGCGTCACGAAGGTCGTCCGTAGTCATGGAAGGTTTGATATTAATTTCTGTTGTAAGGCTTATTACTTCGGCATCTATAAATTCAACGCCCTGCATTTTTGCTACAGATACACGGTGGTTGCCGTCGCGCACAAAATACACCCCGCCAATTTCATAAAGAAGGATTGGCGGCAGAACAATATCTTTGATGTGCGCTTCATCAACTCTCTGCCAGCGGTTACGCAAATGTTCCTTGCGCGGAAGGAAGTACTTGTTAAAATCGTGGTAGCGCCCTTCGCTTCCGGCAATCAATTTTATCGGTACTGTCTGATTTCCCATGTAAACTTCGTTCTTTGGTTTTAGAATGTCTTTGACTTCATGAAAAGAAAGAAGTTTATTTCTGTCTGTATTGAGAAAATTCTGTATTTGAGCAAGCATCTCTTTTCCCCTAGCGCGGGAAAAATCAGCGTATGCCTGCTGAGTTATTGCGTCAATTCCCATTAGTCCCCCAAATCAATTACATAATGACTGTATGCGTTTATTACAGTTGTATCTTTCCATTTTGTACTGCGAACATCACAGAGATCATATAAATGAATATGACCGTGAACCAGAAATTTTGGCTTGAATGTCCGCATGAACCACAAATAAATCTTAAACCCCGTATGACACTTGTCTTTTTTATCGTGAATTCCAAGCGGCGGAGAATGAGTCAAAAGAATATCGACATATCTGCCGTGTACAATACGGTTCCATAAAAGCCTTGGTATGAGCTTCGTTATTTCCATAAACATTTCAAAATCAGTAAATTGGTTTGCTCCGTTGTTATAACGGATTGAGCCCCCCAACCCGGCGATAATGAATTTTCCCTCTGTTTTTATTTTTGTTCCAAGATGAACCGCCCCACAGCCGAAGTAGTCATTTTCGTTCTGTATCAATGGGGTATTCCAGAGTTTTTTGTAGTGTTTTAATTCCTCTGTATTATGGTTGCCAAAAACAAAAAACAGGGGTTTATTCAGGCTGGAAATGATAAAATCGAGGTAATCTAGGGGCAAATCCCCGGCGGAAAGGATCAAATCAATATCGGAAAAACGCTCTTTTATCTGCGGCGAGTAGACTTGAGGGTCAATTTGGTCGGAAACGCATAGTATTTTCAACAATATGTCCTTTTCTTTAGGTTTTTGCCCGTGAAGGACAAAGTCAATTTTGTCGATATTTTAACAAGATATATTATTGATTTTAGTATATTATATAGATAATAGGAAGGTAAAATGATGAGAAAATTCACAAAGGTGTGTGTGTTGTTATTTCTCGCCTCTTTATGCTATGGGCAGTCGAATTTTACCAGAGGGGAGGAGTTCTTTATGCAGAACAACCCCGCGCAGGCGGTGGTTTTTCTTGAACGCTCGTTTGCCGATGACCCGTCTAACGTAACAACCTGTCTTTACCTTGGTGTTGTGTATGAACAGCTTGGCAGGACAGAAGAGGCTATTACCATTTACAGGCGTATTTTGCCATTGGCAGGGAATATGGCGGCAAATGTTACCAATAACCTTGGAAATGTTTATTTTAGGAGGGGAAATATTGATGAAGCTGAAAGGTATTATACTGAGGCGATCTCTTTTAACTCCGGGTTTTCCAACGCATATCTTGGCAGGGCGAACACACGGATTAAAGCCGGGAACTTGCAGAGCGCCATTATGGATTATGAGCAGTATTTAAGGCTGGATCCGCGTTCTTCTCAGCGAGTAAATATAGAGCGGTTAATTGCATTAGTCCGTTCGGAAGCCGCTACCGCGGAGATGAGGAAACTTCTTGCCGAAGAAGAAGAGCGCCGCCTTGCGCAGGAGAGGCAGAGGCTTTTAGATTCGGTCTCAGCTTCCCTTCAATCTGTAGTTGATTCAACTATGAGTATGTCTTCAGGAACGGAAAATGTTGAACAATACGAAGGCGAATTTGTGCTAGAATAGAGTTGTTTGGGGGCTTAGTTTTTGAACAGCTTCATTATAAAATGACATAAAATTAAGAGGGGAAACAATAGAATGTCAAAAAAACAAATACTTTTAATTTCGGGCGGAGCGCTTCTTCTGCTCATTATTGCTTTGATCATTTTTCTGCCGCGAGGAAAGGGTGGGGAAGACGGGATTAATTCCGCGGCAGGAGCCGACGCGAGAAAAGCAAATACGATAAAACTCGCTACAACTTATGCGCAGAATGGAGACTTTGACAGAGCGTTAAATCTTCTTGACGGTCTTTTAATTGATGATCCCGATGATGAAGAAGCCAATGCTCTTCATCGCGCTATTTTGAGCATAGATCGCAGTAGCGGCAACACCACAGAAGCGCTTTTAGAAGCGCAACGCATTTTCCTTGAAGAACAACGGCGGCAAAATGCCGCTATGGCTTCCAGTCTTCAGAGGAGCAATAATAATTCATCATCGACATCTTCAACGTCTTCAACATCATCTGCGGAATCGGAAGCCGCCGCGCAACGCAGAGCGGCGGCAGAAGCGGAAGAGGCTCGAAGAAGAGCGCAGGAAGAAGAACTTGCTAAGGCAAGCCGTGAATTACAGGAAGTTATGCGCCGGGTGAATAACCTTGTAGCTGACGGGAGGGCGAGGCTCTCTTCAGGCGATCTTGCAGGCGCGAATCAGTTGTTTTCAGAGGCAAGAAGAGCCATGCCGCAAGGAGAGCCGCGTTTTGAATCGCAGAAGTTAGCTGACATCGCTGAGGCTTATTACGAGTATGGTTCAAATAACTCAAACACGAGTACAGGGCGGGAAGCGATTAACAGCGCGACACAGATAGCGAATGAAGCTGTCGCAAAAGACGCATCGCAAGCCCTGCCGCACTATGTTCTTGGGCGTATCGCGCAAGACTCCAACCAGAATGATAGGGCGATAACTGAATTAAGAGAAGCCGCCCGTCTTGATCAAAATAACGCCATGTACGCTCATAATCTTGGGCGTTCCCTTTTTATATCAAGACGTTATTCAGAAGCAAGGGACGCTTTCCAAAACGCGACAAGGTTAAATCCCAATTTTGAGCCGTCGTGGTACAACCTCGGCGGATCGTTACGCGCATTAGGTCGTCAGGATGACGCTCTTGCCGCGTACAGGCAGGCAGTTACGATAAAAGCCGATTATGTTGCCGCTCATCGTGAAATTGGAAGAATCCTTTTGGCAAAGGGGGACGCAAGGGGCGCTGTCGCATCCTTCTCCAGCGCGGTGCGGTATAGCCCCAATGATTTCAGTACAATATGTGAATTGGCGGCGGCGCAAAGTCAGGCAGGAAGTTATTCGGACGCGGAAGCTACTTTTGCGAGGGCGCTTCAAATAAATAGCTCCGATCCTCAGACAAATTACAATATGGCGGTTGTAAAACTGGAATTGAAAAAAAATACTGAAGCGATTACTTTCGCTAGAACCGCCGTAGATGCCAATCCTACAAGCGCGGTTTATGTGTATACATTGGGACTTGCCTGTGAAGCTCTTGGGTCTTCTGAGCAGGCAATTACGGCGTATAGATCAGCGGCTTCTTTGGATCCCAGATATGTTCGTCCAAGAATAAATCTGGGGAGTATTTATCTTACAACCGGAAATTACAGTGAAGCGATTCGTTATCTGAATGAAGCCTACGCTGTAGAGCCCGCTAACTTTGAGGTAAATAATAATTTGGGTGCTGTATATGCGAAGCAGGAAAATTGGTCTTCCAGTATTGTTCATTATGAGCGAGCGTTAAATGCAAGACAAAATGATTCTGTAGTGCGGCTTAATCTCGCGCGTGCGTACACAGGAGCGGGCGATCTTGAAAGAGCGCAAAGCTCTTATCAGGCAGTGCTCCGTATCGCGCCTGACAACTGGGACGCGATGTATGAACTTGGAATGACATGCGTAACGCTTGGACAAAATGCCGACGCGAAGCGTTATCTGCAAGACTTGGTAACCCGTAACCCCAACTATTCAGGTAAGGCGGAAGCGGAAAGGATTTTAAGAAGTTTATGAATGCGATAATAACGGTAGTAGGGAACGATAAGGTCGGAATAATTGCTAAAGTTTCAGCTTTTCTGGCTGAACGCGGTGTCAATATTGAAGATATATCGCAGACAGTGTTAAGCGGAAACTTTGTAATGATGATGATGGTAAATCTTGGCTCATGTTCAAAAGCACTGGAAGAGATAAAGCAGGAACTTGTAACTTTAGGCGACACTTTGAATGTGAGCATCAGTTTGATGCATGAAAAAGTTTTTTCCGCAATGCACAGAGTTTAATTTTTTGGTGAGGTTATGATTTTTACACCTTTAGAAATTAAAGAAACAGTAGACATGTTTCTTCGCTATAAATTGGACATTCGCGCTATTACTCTTGGCGTGTCTTTGCTGGACTGTGTATGTTCCACAGGGGAAGCGACGCGAAAAAAAATACGCGAAAAACTTTTTCGTGTCGCCGGTTCTCTTGTTAAAACCGGATGCGATATTGAAACCGAATACGGAATTCCGATTATCAATAAAAGAATATCCGTAACTCCGATAGCTCTTGTGGCGGCTTCCTGCGAAGAAGAGGATTTAACTCCGTTTGCGCAAACTTTGGACGGTGTAGCGAAAGAGCTTGGGGTTGATTTTATCGGCGGATTTTCCGCTCTTGTTCAAAAGGGGATTTCAAAAGGCGATGAAAAGTTAATTAAATCTCTGCCTAAAGCGCTTTCGCGGACTGAACGGGTCTGCGCTTCTGTTAATGTCGCGGCGACAAAGAGCGGCATTAACATGGACGCGGTAAGGCTTATGGGCGGAATAATCAAAGAAATTGCCAATGCGACAGCGGACAGGGACGGTATCGGTTGCGCGAAACTTGTTGTTTTCTGTAACGCGCCTGAGGACAATCCGTTCATGGCTGGCGCTTTTCACGGAGTAGGGGAGGCTGAGAGCGTTCTTAATGTTGGGGTTTCAGGTCCCGGTGTAATAAAAGCGGCTCTTGAAAACTGCAGAGGTTCTAACTTTGATGTGTTAGCTGACACTATTAAAAAGACAGCGTTTAAAATTACACGCATGGGACAGCTTGTCGGCATGGAAGCGGCAAAACGGATTGGAGTTCCCTTTGGCATTTTGGATTTGTCCTTAGCGCCGACTCCCGCGGTGGGTGATTCTGTCGCGCGTATTTTAGAAGAGATGGGGTTAGAAGCCGCCGGAACTCATGGAACGACAGCGGCGCTCGCGATGTTAACCGACATGGTAAAAAAAGGCGGCATAATGGCTTCCACTCATGTCGGCGGCTTTTCCGGCGCGTTTATTCCGGTCTCAGAAGACGAAGGTATGGTGGCGGCGGTAAAAAGCGGCTCAATTTCTCTTGATAAACTGGAAGCGATGACATGCGTCTGCTCTGTAGGACTGGACATGATCCCACTGCCGGGCGATACGAGTGCGGCGACAATTGCCGCTATTATCGCCGATGAGATGGCTATCGGTATGGTCAACAATAAAACAACCGCAGTGCGTGTAATTCCCGTTCCCGGAAAAAAAGCCGGACAGTGGGCAGAGTTTGGCGGTCTTTTGGGCGGCTCCCCGATAATGGCGGTTAACGCCGCGAAGAGCGATGAGTTCATCAGCCGTGGAGGGCGAATACCGGCTCCTATTCATAGTTTCAGGAATTAGGGGGCAAAGAGCAATTAGTAATGAGCAGGGAGAAGAGGGTCAACGAATATAACGAATTGAGCGAATGAACACGAATAAGAGTAGTGAAAAGAGAAGGATTTTACCACTCCAAGTATATTGAAAAGAAATAAAAGATATTATATTAATATAGTAAATATGATAGTACTCATATAATTTCTAATAATTAAGAGAGATGGTTTATGCCGTTAATTAACTGTCCAGACTGCAATAATAAAATATCAGACCTAGCTGAATCATGTCCGCATTGTGGTTTACCTGCTAAATATTTTGGCAAATCTGCAAAGCAAGATAATAATGTGGTTGCTAATGGCAACACATTGATAGATTTATCAACATTTCGTAATGTTTTAATTTCCTTTGACCAGAGTTATCAAACACTTTTTGGAGCCAACCATTATATTACGGCGCGGGAATTATCGGGACTAAAAACACTTTTTGCAATATGGGCAGAACAACTATCTGAGAAAACCGCCTATGATTATTGCCGTGAGAACGCACCGAAATTTGCAATTGATATTGAAACAGTCAACATATGTTTGCGCCGTTACGAAATAATTGACCAAGCCGCTGAAAATCATAATACCCTGTACATCGATAATATTGTCGAGAAAAACAAAAGCTATTTTGACAATCTACTGAAAGATATTGAGCCGAATATCAACTTGGACGATGAACAACGGAGGGCTGTTGCCGCAGATGATGATTATTGTCTTTTAGTGGCAGGTGCGGGAGCCGGAAAAACCACAACGATGGCTGCAAAAGTGAAATATCTGGTAGAAAAGAAAAATATCCCACCAGAGGAAATCATCGTTATTTCATATACCCGAAAAGCAGTAGACGAATTAAAGGAACGTATAAACGATGGGCTTCACATTTCTTCAAAAATCTGCACTTTTCATGCATTCGCTTATGATATCGTCCGCAAGTTTAGCGACACACCGCCAGAAGTAAATTATTCCGCTTACAATATTATTTTTGAGATACTGGAAAAAGAAATATTTCACGATAAAAGATTATTGCGGAAGGTTTTATTGTTTCTCGGTTACTATTTTGACTTGCCTGATGATGTAATGAATTATGATGATCTTAACCAGTTTCATTTAGCGAAAGCGGCACAGGATTATGAAACATTAAAGAGCGGGGCAGGCGAGTATATAAATAAAGTTGCCGCACAACGTGGACGAACCATGCGGACATTGACAGGTGAATATCTCCGTTCGGTACAGGAAACACAAATCGCCAATTTTTTATATTTAAACGGCTTGGATTATGAATATGAACCAATCTATCCTTATACAATCCCTGGGGCAAAGAAGAAATATACACCAGACTTCATCATTCAGCAGGGCGAGCATACTGCATATTTAGAACATTATGCTATCAGCGAAAGTAATCATAGCTTTATTCTAACGCCTCGGGAACTTGCTAAATATTCATCCGCAATAAAGGATAAA
>JAIRUQ010000019.1 GCA_031254315.1 Treponema sp. | reverse complement strand
AAACTATTGAGGAAGAAAAATAAGGAAGTATAATATGGGAAAAAGAAATAACGGCACCCTCAACAGGATTGTATACGCTTCGCCCATTCGGGGCTCGGGCTTCGAAGCATTATATGCCATCTGTCCTGACAATTTTGAAAATATAATATAGAATTAAGTTTAAAAAAAGGAGAAAAAAATGTTCGAAGAAATGTTTGATACTTATTGCGGATTAAAATGCTCCACTTGTGAATTTAAGGAGAAACATAATTGTGGGGGCTGTATTGCTTCTGGAGGGAAACCTTTTCATGGAAAATGTGAAGTTGCTGAATGTGCAATTTCTAAAAACAAAAGATTTTGTGGTGAATGTGAAAATTTTCCATGCGAAATTCTTAATAATTACTCTTTTGATAAAGAACACGGCGATAATGGTAAAAGGATAGAACATTGTAAGACACTAAAAGCAGAAATGATCAAAAGAGCAAGGCAGGGTATAAACCCAATAGGAATTTGTGGACATCATTGTGATTATTGTTTTTTGGGACAATGGTGTGGGGGATGTAGAAGTGGCTATAATGGCTGTTCCTTTGGGACATTATTTGAAAATAACATTTGCCCAAACGTAAAATGTGCAAAAGAAAACAATTTGAACGGGTGTTATGAATGTGAGAAAGTAGAAACGTGTAAAATTGGGTATTACGGCAAAGACAATGAATTTGTTGCAAAAGCAACCGCTTTATTTATAAAAAAACATGGTGAGGAATGTTATTCTAAAACATTAAAACAGGCCATTAATGCAGGGAATAATTATCCCAAAACATTTGATGAAACTGGCAGCATAGATGGTGCATTAAAAATATTGGAAGAATATTTGAAATAGAATTGAAAGGCGGACAAACGGCATATAACAGGATTGTATATGTACGCCGCTAAAGCGGCTAGGGTTCCGCATGGCTAGGTCGGTCGGGCTACGCCCTCGCTCCCACGCCACGCTCCACCCACAGTTTGGCAACCCTGGTCTTTGCTTCGCAAAGCCCTTATTCGGGCTGTCAAATCGTCGTATACAACCGGAACGTTAGGCGATATATTATTTAACACTTGACAAAAAACTAAAAATAGACTAAAATTTAAAATCGGAGGATAAGAATGAACGATATAGAAAAAATAATGATAAAAAGAACAGAAATAATGATTGAAAAATATAATTTTGTGAAGAAATTAAGTTTTCCAGAACCAAAATTGATTCAAATAGATAATATTCAAGATTATACGGTAGGAAAATTTAAAGATGACTTTTCAAAATTGGGAGATAATATAATCTACATAATTATGACAAATGAAATTCCTTATACTTATAAAAGCATAAAAGAAAAATTTGAAGAATTAAAGAAAAGATCGAAAAAAAATTATCATATAAGTAAAATTAATGATGAAATATTATGGAATAGAGTTACGGAAGAAAAAATAATATATGTCGGTAGTAAAGAAAATAATGCAATAAATAGATTTCAACAACATTTTGGGATAGATATTAATTCAAGAGAAACATATTCTTTATATTTAAAAGATTGGTGGCCTAATAATATGAAATTGATGATAAAACTGTATCAATTTGGTTCAAAAATTACTTCTGATATTTTACAAATTATTGAAGATCTAATGTGGGATGAATATTTACCTCTGTTTGGTAAAAAAGGAGCAACATTTAATAAAAAAATAAAATTATAGATGAAGCAAAAAATACTTCGCCTCAACAGGATTGTAAACGCTTCGCCGCTGAAGCGACTCGGGCTACGAAAAACCCCAGTCGGGCTTGCGCCCGTGGTGTCTTTTACCACCGGAACGTTAAGCGAAAGAATCAATACGATATTCCCTCTTCTGCCCTGATGGGTCTGTAAAAAAAAGCGCGTGCGCTCGCAAGGACAGTTCTCCTGCCGGAGTAGTTTCCCCGTGTGAGTACAACGGGTCGTTTATGATTGGGTAGCCTGCCCAGCAGAGATGACAGCGTATCTGATGACGGAAACCGCGGGTTATCTGTACTTTAAAAATATTTATGTTAATGCTAACAATTTTTGTTTTATAATAGCCGCCCTTGTCTTTTGCGGTTTCTTTGTGTTTTTTTATCGCGCCCTCAATTACGGGGCGGACAAGTTTTCTGCCTTGACCGTAGGGGCGGAAATAACTTTCTATTACAAGAGGTTTTTCTGGAGAGAGTTGAGTTGTGTCAAGAACGGGCGGCGGCGGAAAACCTGAAAAGTTTTTTTCGGCAGGGATAAAGTTTGAGCAGACAGCAGAGTATTCCTTGATGAAACCGCCGCTTTCCTGTAAATCTCTAAAATACGCAAAACTTTTTTCGTTCTTTGAAAAGAGAACAAGCCCATGCGTTTCAAAATCAAGGCGATGAATAATATCGATATTCTCTGTGTTTCCATGATGTTCCCTGTACCAGTCAAGGAGCGTATTGTTGAAAGGCTCATTTGTAGGGTCATTGTTGTTAAAATTGTAATTTCTTGGAGCGCAGTGCATTTTTTCCGGTTTGAAAACTACGGCGAAATTTTCGGTTTCTTCCAGAATATAGGGGCTATTCATTTGCTCTCCCGGTTTTGTTTAATTTTTCCATAACATCAATAAACCTCTGCGGCATTGCAGAGCTAAAAACACGGCTTTCGGTTTCTTTGGGCAGGGTAATAGCTAAACTTTTTGAGTGGAGCATAAGGCTTGCTTCGCTTATATTTTTATCGCTTTTCCCATAAACTGCGTCTCCAAGGATAGGACAACCAATGTAACTCATGTGAACGCGAAGCTGATGTGTGCGCCCTGTGCGCGGACGCAAAAGAATAAGCGAATAATTTTGCCAAGTTTTTAAAACTTTGTAAAAAGTTACTGCTGTTCTTCCGTCAGCGCAGACGGCGAACCGCTTGCGATTCTTTGGGTCTCTCGCAATGTATGTTTCTATTTTTCCTTTAATCTCTTTTGGCGCGCCGTGAACAACAGCGATATAACTTTTTCTGGTCTTTCGCGCCTTAAACTGATCCGCAAGAAATGCGTGCGCCTCATCGTTATATGCGGCAATGATTACCCCCGATGTCTCTTTATCAAGACGGTGGACAATTCCGGGGCGCATACTTTCGCCAGCCTCGCTATTTCCTCTTTGCAGTCTTCTGAAATACAAAGCGTTTGCCAACGTTCCCTGCCTATTGCCCGCTCCCGGATGAACGACCATCCCCTGCGCTTTGTTTACAACAACACAGTTTTCGTCCTCATAAATAATTTCTAAAGGAATATCCTGCGGAATAATATTTTGAGGCGGCTCCTCGTCCCATGACAGATCAAGAATGTCCCCCTGTTTTACAATCCGTGAAAGTTTAACATCTTTTCCGTTAACTTTTGCCTTTAAGCGCCTCGCCTTAATTTGAGAGCGTGAAAAAATGCATAAATATTCCGACACATAACGATCCAGCCGAAAAGCGGTTTGTTCTTCTATTTTATGGGAAAGTTCAGGCATTATTTTAAGGTGTTCCGCTACCTTCGTCAGCATCATCTGCCGCAGACGGAGGCTCTTGTGCATCTGACCTTCTTTCAATAATGACAGACCCTGTTGGCAGGCTTTCCATACGTCTGCGCTCATTGTTTCTTTTAATAGTCACAATCAATAAATCTATAAGGGCGACTGCGGCTGAAACTCCGGCGGCAATTAAAATTGTTTGAACATATTCATCATTTGACATTCCAGGCGCGTTTCCCGACTTTAATGGCCAGGGGGCGTAACGTCTTCCTTCTTCTGAAAAATTAAAATTGTTTGCGTTATACCAGCGGATTGTATCGGTAACAAACGTAACTGTGAATATGGAAAATGGGAACAGTCCGAAGGTAATTATATCCCAGCGGCGCAAATCCCTTACCCACTGGGGAAATTCACTTGGATTATAGACAGACTCCGTTGAAGCGGTGGTGCTTAAACTTTGAGCTTCTGCCTGAAGTACCGGGATTAAAAAGAAAGAGAATAAAATAAATGAAAAAAATATATTTCTCATTACCCCTGCTCCTTAAAAATCACGGTTCCTATCCTCAACATATTTGAGCCTTCTTGAATGGCAATTTCAAAATCATTTGACATTCCCATGGAAAGGCAAGCCCAGTTTTCTTTTGGCGGAAAACGTTTCTCCAGTTCTTTTTGCGCATTTACAAGCTGTCTGAATGAAGAGCGGATTACGTCTGAGTCCGTTGTAAAAGGAGCCATAGTCATAAGACCGGCAAGTTTAAGGTTGTCGCTCTTCATAACCAATTCAGCCGCATGAAAAAGACCTTCTAAACTTTCGTATCCGCTCTTTGTTTCCTCTCCTGTCCGCAGTTCAAGTAAAATTTCCAGCGGCTCTTTTCGCAAAGGCGAATATTTTACAAGCTCTTCGATAAGTTCATCCCTGTCTACCGATTGAATACAGTCAACAAGAAGAGCCGCCTGTTTTGCCTTGTTCCGCTGGAGTGAGCCGATTAAATTCAGCCGCACACAGGGCATCTCATTTTTTAGAACGTCAAATTTATCGGCGGCTTCCTTGACCCTGCTTTCTCCAAAACAGCGGATACCCGCGTGATAGGCTTCTTTTATTTGCTCTACCGGCACGAATTTCGACACACCCATCAGGGTAACTTCGTCCCTTTTCCTTCCGGCTTTATTACAAGCATTAAGAATACGTTCCTCAATTCTTGCTATGTTTTCCGCTATTGACATCCCTGTTTAATATTCGCATATTCTCAATGGTTTTTGCAAGAGACAGAAAAACCTCAAGAGGGAAGTCTTCCGCCCTTTCCATGCCTGTTAGGGCGTTTTCGCGTAAAATATCGGCGCAAAAAGCCGTAGAGCCAAAACGGGACGCGCAAAAAGCAGACAAATTGTTCTTTATTGTTTTACGTCTTGATGAAAAAAGAGCGCGTACAAGCTGAAAGAAAACCGCAGGCGGCGCGTCCTCATCGCGTTTTTCAAGAAGGACTCCCATGCTGTCTACGTTCGGTTGAGGATAAAAAGATGAGGGGCGAATAACCATTAAAGGTTTTACTTTGTAAGCGCTTGCGCACAGTACCGAAAAGGAAGAATAATCGGGAGAACCTGCGGACGCGCTCATGCGCAGGGCAACTTCTTTTTGGACAGTAACAACGATGCGCGAAAAAGTTCTTCCCTTTTCAATTAAGTCCGCCAATAACGCCGCCCCTACATTGTAGGGAAGATTGCCCAAAAGAAAAGGGGCGCTCTGTTGACCAGACCATGTTTTCATTACATCGCCTTCAACAAGGGAAAAATTTTTTTCCTGTGAAAAAATACGTTTTAAGATGCGGATAAAACCGGCATCGATTTCAAACGCTTTTACCGCCAATCCCTTTTCAAGAAGAAGTGCTGTCATCGCGCCAAGTCCGGGACCAACCTCCCAGACTTCGTCAGAAACTTGAGCGTCCAGCGCAGAGACAAGGGAGAGCCTAACCTGCGGATTGATTAAAAAGTTCTGACCGAATTTTTTTCTCATTCCAAGATTTTCTTCATCGAGAAAAGACCTTAAAGCTGTCGCAGAGTTATAATTTATCATATTATAAAAACGGCTCCGGTTTTGCCAAAGCTGTTCTGCGTCTGCTTTCAAAGACAGATATTAGCAGAAACAATAAGATGGACAGGGCAAGAATTAAAGAGGGGTTCGCGGTGATTCTCGGGATGTTACCTGCAATTCCGGCGGTCATTTCCATAAGACGGTATAAAATTGACAGCGGTATGCTCAGTAAGGTGGAGGGCAGGAACAAGGTTAAAACAAGCCAGATCATCGAACCTACCATAAAAACTGTGGTGAGCGGCGCAATAACAAGTCCTGCGATAATGCAGACCGGAGTTATGCTTCCAAAGGCAAAACTACAAATGCCCGCTGTCGCAATAAAAGGACCGCATGAAAGAGCCAATGGCTGTAAAAGAAACTCCGGTATTTTCCCCGCGAACAACATAGAAAGAGCCTTGCCTGTAGTTAAAATTCCCAATAGTGCGAGATACGAAAGAATGAATGAGAGGGAATTTCCGGCAGAAGGCGTAACAATAAGTTGAATTAAAAATGAAAGCGCTAAAATTGACATTGATTTTTTGGGGAGCGCTCCAATGACGGCAAGAACGCCGAGAACGTACATCAGGGCGGCGCGGTTAAGACTTGGCATTGGTCCGACAAAGAGACAGTAGAGTATTATGATAATCGCGCTTGTAATTGCGGACGCTTTAAGACCGAGCGGCTTTTTAAGGAGGAATGCCAGCGCCGCCGCCAGTATTGCAAGATGCATTCCCGACAGGGCAAGTATGTAAGACATGCCGGCAGACCTGTACTGTGCGACAAAGTCCGTGTCAAGGTTATCCCTAATGCCCACAAGCAGGGCAAGCGCAAGCCCTCCCCAGTCTTCGCCGCTAAAGCGCTCAATCAAACTCAATCTGATACTTGTACGCATACGCTCTATTACCGGCGCGGTTTTTGTTATGTGCAATGAATCAGCGCTGTATGTCCAGCCGCGCTCAGTGTGGCGCAGTCTGCCTTCCGCAAAGACTGCCGTTCCTCGCCCAAACTCCTTTAGTTTTTCCGCGCTCTGCTGTGGAAAGAAAACAGTTATTTCGCCGGAACTGTCAGCGCGAAGGTTATTTCCCGCGGCGCACCTGCGTAGAGAAAGAGAAACCATTGCCTTGCCGCCGGAAATAATTCTTGGGTCTTCAAGCAGTACGCCCTCTACGGCGGTTATGTTATTTTCAGGAATACCGAACTTAACTTCTTTTTGTCCGGCGATTGCGGCGCATAAACCAAGAACAAGTCCTACTGCAAGGACAGTACTGCAAAGGGATGCCATCTTTAATGTACGCGATTCAGTATTAAGCGATGAAAGAACCCGAAAGAAGCAGAATGTTATAACAAAAAGAGTTAAAACAATAATAGTTAAAACAAGCGGTAAATAAAATAAAATGTAATAACCTGTAATTGCGCCAAAAGCGGCGCATAAAAGAGGAGTAAGACGCATACGTTTAAGAAATTGAACTACCATTTAAGGCGATCAATAGCCTCCCTAGCGGCGATATGAATTTCTTCTGTGTAGGCTAAATTGGTAACATAAAGTAAATGATCAAAGGCGGCGTTATCTCCGATTGAACCGAGGGCGCGGACAATCGCCAGCGTAATTTCCGTGTCATAAGAGCCGTTGACTTCTGTTCTGGCGTTTATCAAGCCAATCTGTAAGACAAGGACAAGAGCGGCTTGCGAATTACCGGTTGCGCCAAGACAGGCGATTGCTTCGATAAAGCGCTCTTTTGGCACGGCGTTAGTTTGATATTCCGATTGCATACGGTAAAAGTTTCTGATAGCCAGCGAATTGGCGCGAGTCCAGCGCAGAGAGGTAAGGGCAACAACCGCGGCATAGCGCATATCGTTTATATCAGTATTTACCTCTTCCGCGTTAAGACCCTTTTCAAGCGCGAATTCCGCAAGCCGTCCGCGCTCCGGTACTGTTAACCGTGAGCTGTTAATCCCTGCTCTAAAAGCGGTGTATTTTTCGACGGGCGGATTATTTTCTATCGTACTTAAAAAGAACTGTAATAAATTGCCGGGAATTATTTCCATCGCGCCGTACGCTTCAAAAGCGATAACTTCGGGATAACCGGAACAATAAGTATGAAAAAGAACATAATAGGAAGAACTGTTGCCTAACTCCATTATTGCAGAAATACATGCCGACACCAAAGTATAATCAACATGTTCTCCCTCTCTGAATAAATTATTTTTTTCCATCAGATAATCATTCATGTTGCTGACTATAGCGCGATTACCTCTGCCATAAACGCCAATGGCGGTAAGAATATTTGCCTCCGATGCTGAATCGGGGTAATTGGAAAGCAGTCTCCACAGCGCAAAGGGATCGGTAATGCCCTTTATATCAATCGCGTTACGGGTAAACTCACTGCTTTCCGAAGTATCAATATCCGCCTCGTTAAGATCAGGTTCGTCCGGCAAATCACAATAAACAGTTGAGGTAAGAAAAACAAGCAGGGAAAAAAGAGCTATGTGTTTTTTCATAATTCATCCCCTTGATCTATTGTTTCCGGTTCCGCTTGTTTGGTCTGCTTAGCCGAGTCAGCTTCTTCTTCAATCACGCGGAACGGCAATTCGTCTTCATCATCTTCAGGTAACATATCAAATACTTCACAGAGAATATGGTTGCGTACCCCAATCGGAAGAGGATCGGCTTCCATTCGTACAAGCGATGTATTGCCTTGCTGATTGTATTCTATTGAACGGATCGTTCCGGGTATACAGACAGGCATCTTATCAAGAGAAAATTGCACCTTAAACCGCATACTGACAGAGGCTTGCCCCATTACTCTAAAAGCACAACCAGAGTCTGAAATATCTTCCAGCATACACCTTAACCCCGCTGATTTTTCAAGTCTGTGCGGATTATCGTCGTCATTGACGAGATAGAGAAAAGCCGGTTTTCGGAACTTTACACGCAGAGATTTACGTTTCTGCGTTCTGAAAAGCGAATCATTATGCTCAATTTTAAGGGATGAAATGCCCTTGGAAAAAACCTCGTCAGTTACTTCAGTATCAAAAACATACCCGGCGTCATCTTCCCGCCATAAATAAACCGATATTTTAAGACCGTTCCATTGCATGGAAGCGGCTACTTTGGAGTTTACAGGGCGCGATATGGTAAGGTAATTCCCGAAATTTTTGACAACCTCGGACTTAAAGACCCCGGTCCCCGGCACTAAAATCCGCAAAGACTGCCCTTCGGTAATTTGGCGGGAATTGGAAATGCGAATCTTGTTTTCCGTGGTTTGCATCTCTATTTTCTTAAAATAATCAAAAAGTTTTGAAAGAAAAAGCTGTGTTGCAGGTTCTTCCCGCCTCCCGGACAGCCTCAGCGTATTGAGCATTGAACGGATAACCGTCTCAAATTGCTTTTTAGACCCGAATATCCCCGCAGGGTCTTGGATTTTGCAGGATGCTACAATCTGTTTGATCTGATCCATATCCTTTATGGTAAAACCGGCTTCTTTTCCTTTTGCGAAAAATTGTATCCAGTTCCCCGATCTCTTGCCACTGCCGGATTGCAACATATATACAATGCCGGCGAGAATAAGCGCTATAAATAACAGAAACAAAAACAGATACAATATTCTACCTCATACTCCATTTTTATATGGAAATTGTTCATAAACTGAAGTTTCCTGACAACTTCAATAAACTATTTTCTTTTATTATAATACAGAAATAGGGTTATGGGTATATATTTTGAGGCGTTAATACTGTATATTCTCATCTTTTTACCGGCAACTGTAATCACAGGTGCGCCTGCGGAACCGCCGCCATTTTCAGCTTCCGCGACACTGGCAGGCACTCTCCTTTTTTACATTCCGGCGCTTGCTTTAATATGGTGTTTGATAAGCAGGTCATGGAAGGTTGAATATTGGCTGGTTAAGCCGGGGAGAAAAGACCTGTTTGCCTTTGTTATTACCTTGCCGTGTCTGTTGATTATAAGTTTTGTAACTTCATTTACAGCTTCCTATATTGGCGGCGCTAAAATGTCAGCGGTTGCATCTCCGTCCGGAGGCTTTGATTGGGCAGTTCTCTGTTTTTCATGTATTTTCGCCGCATATTTGGAAGAAAGCTATTTTCGCTTTTATCTTCTGGCAAGAAGGGAAGAGTTGAATTTAGACCCAACAAGGGCTTTAGCTCTTTCCGTGCTACTTTTCTCAATCTGCCACATTTACGAAGGACCATGGGGATTTTTAAACGCTGTAATTGCGGGTACATTTCTAGGTTTTATGTTTTTAAAGTTCGGTTCACTTCATGGAATAGCCGTTGCCCACGGTTTGTACAACATAGCCGTTTATGGCATAAACACGTTTAGCTCTTGACGGGATGAAGGCACTACAGACTTTCAAGGTCTTCAGCTTCAATACCAAGGAGAGAACGGACTTCATCAAGGGACTGCGGTCCTTTTGGGTCGCCTTCAAAATTTACAACGGCGAATATTCGGGCAGGTTTTGTCCTTCCCGGAACTGTTACCGCATGCATTTCCTCTGTAATGAATTTATCCCCCACAAGTTTCCATGTATCTTCCGAGATGAGAATATCCGCTCCAAGCTGACTGGTAAGCGCCTTGATTTGCTCAGCGAAATTGACATTGTCTCCGATGACCGTATATTCCGCCCGTTTGTTACTGCCAAACTGCCCTGCTGTTACCATGCCGGAATTAATACCGCACCCGATACGGATTGGCGGATTGGCGGGGTCTCCAGGCTTTCTGCTCCTGTTTAAAAAGTAAAGCTCTTTACGGAGCATAAGCGCGGCTTTTACACAATTAAAAGCGTCCTTGCGCGGACTTCCGGCGGAATAAACCGCTCCCCAATGCGCCATTACCGCAGAGCCTATAAATTTGTCCACAACGCCGTCTGTTTTTTCTACGCAGTCAATTATTTGAGTAAAATAATTATTAAGCCAGCAAACGATTTTTTCGGAGGCTTCAAACCCGAAAAACTTGTTGAAAGTTTCGGCTCTTGCAGAAAATTCACGAATGTCAGAAAAGAAGACCGTGCAGTGTTTTGACACACCGTCAGGTTTTATTTCACCGCTTAAAGATTTTGCGGCAACTTCCCTGTTTGAAAATTTGCCAAAAGTATTCAGCGCACAGCCCATCTTTTTAAAGTTAGCAGTAAGTCTGCCTATTTCGTCACGGGATTTTGATTTCAGTTCTACATCAAAAACGCCGTCTTCAATTTTTTGCGTAGCAGATACAAGCGATCTTAGCGGGACGGATATCGTCCTTGCAAAAAGCCTGATAAAAACAATCGAAATAATTAAAACGATGATTGAAAAGCATATATTGCGCCATAAAGCAGAAGTAATATCTTCAAAGACCCTGTCGCGTTCAATAGCGGTTATTACAATAGCGGGCGCGTTAGGCAATCTGGTATATGCCACAAACTGGGAAACCTTTTTTGCTTCGTCAGGTTTGACGGCAGGTTTTGCCTCGCCAAACCCAAAATTAGCTAAGAACATGAACACATTATCAATGACAGGTTTAGCGGTTGAATATATTTTATCTCGATAAAGCAAAATCTTCTGATTAGCAATATACGAGGATTGTGCCGCTCCAAAGTTGATTTCTACAAGCTGTTGTTTACTGAGTTCTGAACTGTTAAGAATTGAGTTGACAATATCCATATCTATTTTTGTTTTGTTTTGAAGAAGATCAAAATTGTAATGAACAAGAATTTCGCCTTCTCTGTTAACCATAAAAGAGCGGTTTGCCCCAAGACCTGAATTACTGCTTAAGCCCTCAGATGAAAAAAGCGTTATGCCCGCCTCGCCGTTTTGCAACGGAAAATACAAAGCCAGAACCGGGCTTCCAAAATGAGACGATGCGTTCTTGAGTGCGATTTCCCCCTGTCTAAGGCGAACAGAGGCATCCCTTTCACTGTTAAAGAAAGAATCGATCAGTCTTTTATCAACCGGTGCGGCATCCACAAGGATGTTCCTCAAACTTTTAAAGGAAGAGTTGATCAGCTTTTTATCAATAGAACGAGAAGAAGGAGAGTTTCTATTAACCAGCGTCATTCCCGTTCTGCCGGGGACAAAAACGGCGATTATTCGGTCGTTTTCAATAAAGAAGGAATCCGTCAATCTTTGGAGAGCGGAGCCTTGAGGTCTCAAGTCATTTATGGTCTGAGTTATCATTCTTGAACCGGAGCGGATATTTGCCAGCGTAGTTTCAGCAGACATCGCCGCCCGGAGGTTTATTTCAAGGTTACGTTCCGCGGCTTTAGTCCGTAGATTGTTACCAGCCAGCCAATAGCCCAGCGCGGTAAAGGAGCCAAGGGAAATAATTATAATGAGGGAAATAATCAACGCTAACTTGGAGCCAATCGAAGACCGGGGCTTGTCCAAAGCGAGCTGATTGCTTTTTGAGGTCATATTATTATTATCGTTGTATTTTGGGGTGTAGAATAGCGTTTTTAGAGAGAAATCTACTCCAAAATCTTACATGGAAACGGTAAAAGCTAAGAGATTGTCCGGTACGGTCTATGCCCCTAAATCTCCCATGCTGGAATGGAGACAATTTCGCGGTTAACGGGGATGCGGCTTTGCCCCAGACAAAGAACAGCCCCTGTGCCGGTTTTTTTGCCGAGTTTTTTAAGCGCGCCAAAATGTTTGATGTCCACATCGTTTACCTGAGCGGTTTTTTTGACTTCTATCGGGTAGAGCGTCATGTTTTTTTCTATTACAAAATCAATTTCTTTTTGGTCGGTATCGCGGTAAAAATAAATTAAAGGGTTAAGACCATTGTGCCAGTAGCTTTTCATTATTTCGCCAAAGCACCATGTTTCCAGTATCGCGCCGTCCATTGCGCCCGCGTAAAGGGTTTCCGGCGTTTCCCAGCGGCATAGGTAGGCGCACAAACCGGTGTCCAAAAAATATACTTTGGGCGTTTTGACAATCCGTTTGGTAACATTCGGGGAATATGGCTTGAGCATATATACAAGACCGGAACGCTCCAGTATGCCCATCCATGTTTGCGCTGTTTTTACATCAATGCCGATGTCGCCGGCAAGTTTGCTGTAATTGACTAGGTTGGCGGTTCTTGCCGCGACAGCGGATATAAAGTTGTAAAATTGTAAAGGTTTTTCCACATTGTAAAAATCCCGAACATCCCGCTCTATATAAGATTGAATATATGAGGCGTAAAAGGCTTCACGGTTTATTTTCATGTTGGCAACCGGTTCCGGCAGGGAGCCTTCCCAAATATGCCGGTACAATGTTTTTGCTGTAAGCGGCTTCATCTGCGCAGATGTGCTTTTGTTGCGGGAAGGAAGTTCCGGCAGAAAAGGTACGGAACTGTAGGGGATTTTTGTTTTTTCACGGTAAGAAAGTCCCAAAAGGTCAAGGATAACAATGCGCCCCGCAAGGGATTCCTGTATCCCTTGCATAAGGCTGAATTTTTGGGAGCCGGTTAGCCAAAAAGCCCCTTTGTGATTTTTATGTTTGTCAACGTACATTTTGATATGCGGAAAAAGCTGGGGCGCGTATTGGATTTCGTCAATCAATACCGGCGGGGGATTTTCCGCCAAAAACAGTTCAGGATCGTTCTGAGCCAACAGGCGGTATTTAGGGTTGTCCAGTGTAATATATGCCCGTCTTCCCTTTGCCAGTTTTTCAAGCAGGGTTGTTTTGCCCACCTGCCGCTGTCCGGTTATAAGCAGAACCTTAAAAGTCTTTGAGAATTCCTCTATTGTTCCGCTCATCGTCCGTTCAAACATGTTTCCTCTCTCCGTTTAATTTGGAATCTAATTCCAGATTAAACGAACCCCCTCCAAATGTCAACCCCCTTCCGTTTAATTTGGAATCCTACTCCAAATTAAACGGACTGCCGACAAACACCAATCCCTTCCGTTCAATTTGGAGTCTGACTCCAAATTGAACGGCTTAGAAAATTGCTTTGCTATGCTACTTGTTATAGAATAACACCTGAGCGCGGTCTTCCTTTTTTAACCCCTTAAGGATACGCAGTTCTTGTAAAATTTTCCGCGATTTATCGGCTCTGAACGGTATCGCGCCGGGTTTGACAAGTTTCTCGTTTAATATCAGTTCGTTTACGCCGGCTAGTGTCTGCAATCTGCATGCAAGGTTAATTCCGTAACCGACATAATCACGGTATTTAAGCTCCGATAATTCGGCGGATATTTCGTATTTGAACACCTCTTCCTGAACGAGTGCGCCGCCCAGTCCCAAACTGCCAAAAGGTTTGAACAATTCTTCTCTTAAAAACTCGGTATACGAGTCAAATATTCCCAACGCTTCAAAAATCGTATCTTCATTGGTTTCGTCCCAGATAACCAGAGCGCCGTCCCCCATAAGTTTATAATAAGAACAGCCATAACCAAACTGATTTATACAGGATAAAAGATTCGACGTAAAATCTTTAATAAGTCTAAAAACTACTATTTCATCCTTAGAACATAAAAAATCACTGAAATTTCTTACATCAACACATAAAACAAGCGCGTTCTTATGAGATTCTCCCAGATATATTCCGTCAAACATATCTACCGGCATTTTTTTCAGTCCTTCAATTAAGCTCTTGTCCAGTTGAAACTCAGTATTATTATTTATCGCAGAATTTGTTTTTGTAATTTCCATAATATTGATATTAATAAAAAAAAATTGGTTCCGCCACTTTTTTTGCAAATAAAAAAATAAAAAGAAATATTAATGTAATTTCTATTTCCTAATAGACGCTTCTTAAAAAAAATGTTACATTTTTAACATGTCAGAAAATAAACAATCAGAGGCTAACCAAAGATTAGCTGTAATTCGCCACTCTGTGGCTCACATCATGGCGCAGGCTGTGGTAAAACTCTTTCCCGGAACCAAAACCGCAATCGGTCCAAGTATCGAAAACGGTTTTTATTACGATTTTCTCCTGCCTCGCCCCATTATAACCGAGGATTTGCCCGCCATAGAAGCGGAGATGAAAAAACTCATTGACAGCCGTCAAGATTTTGTAAAAGTAACGGTAAGCAGAAAAGACGCCCTTGAGCGTTTTTCAGGCGAGGAATTCAAGAGCGAATTAATCAACGAATTGCCGGATGATGCTGAAATTTCCATTTACGAAAACCGTGACGCTGACGGCAAAACTTTGTGGGCAGACCTCTGCAGAGGACCTCACGTTGCCAATACAAGGGAAATAAACTCTGCCGCGTTCAAATTGCAAAATATCGCGGGCGCTTATTGGAAAGGCGATGAAAAACGCCAAATGCTCACCCGCATTTACGGAACAGCTTGGGAAAATCCCAAAGACTTAAAAGCCCATCTTGCCTTTCTTGAAGAAGTTGAAAAACGCGACCACCGCCGTGTTGGCAAGGAGATGGACCTTTATTCGATTCACGAAGAAGCCGGAGCGGGGCTGATTTATTGGCATCCCAACGGCGGCAGGATGAGGGTCGCTATCGAAAATTTCTGGCGGCAGGAACATTACCGCAATGGTTATGAGACACTATTTACACCTCACATTGGGAAAAGCTGGCTTTGGGAAACTTCGGGACATCTTGGTTTTTACAAGGGGAATATGTACAGCCCGATGGAAATTGACAATCAGGACTATATCATAAGACCGATGAATTGTCCGTTTCACATAATGATTTACAACAACAAAGGATGGTCATACCGTGATCTGCCCCTTCGCTGGGCGGAGCTGGGAACGGTTTATCGTTATGAGCGTTCCGGCGTTTTGCACGGTCTTCTGCGCGTACGCGGTTTTACTCAGGATGACGCGCACATTATCTGTACGCCTGAACAAATGGAGAGCGAGATTCGTGAAGTTCTGCGCTTTAGTTTAAGTATATGGAAAATTTTTGGCTTTAAGGATATAAAGGCGTACCTTGCGACAAAGCCGAAGGAGAGTGTCGGCGAACAGGGCAAATGGGACGCCGCTCTTGAAAGCCTTCGTAAAGCGATTTCTGCTGAAGGTCTTGCCTACGAAGTTGACGAAGGCGGCGGCGCGTTCTACGGTCCAAAAATCGACTTAAAAATCAAAGACGCTCTTGGACGTGAATGGCAGACGACGACAATTCAATTTGATTTTAACGAACCTGAACGCTTCAATATGACTTATGTCGCAAGTGACGGCCAGCATAAACGCCCCTACATGATACACCGCGCGATCTTCGGCAGTCTTGAAAGATTTTTCGGCGTACTTATCGAACACTTTGGCGGCGCTTTCCCTGTTTGGATTGCCCCCGAACAGATCGCCGTCATTCCTGTGGCGGAACAGTTTAACGAGTACGCTCAAAAAGCCGCCGCAGAGCTCAAAAAACGCGACTTGCGCGTAACAGCAGAATTAAGCGATGACCGTCTTAACGCGAAAATCCGTAACTGCCAGACAAGAAAAATTCCCTATATGCTGGTTGCAGGTCAGCGTGAAGCCGATGAAGGCACTGTTTCAATCCGTCTGCGCGACGGAAGACAGCTTCCTGCCATGAAGCTCGATGAGTTTGCGTCGTACGCACTTGAAAAAATAGAGAGCCGCTCTCTGGAATTGTAATGGAATTAGTAAAAGACAGGCATGTTAAAATTCTTGATTTCTTGTCGTCTAATAAGACGGTAAAAATTTCATTGCTTGCCGAACTGCTTAATGTCTCGAATGTAACATTGCGCAAAGATTTGGACGATCTTGAAAAGCGCGGCATAATACGGCACACTCACGGATTTGCCAGTTTGGAAGGCGCTGACGACACGGGCAAGCGAATGGCTTTTAGTCATTCAATAAAACGCAAAATCGCAAAAGCCGCGGCAGGAATAATAGAAGAGGGTGAGACAATAATGATTGAATCCGGTTCCTGCTGTGCGCTGTTCGCGGAGGAACTTGCCCTTGCCAAAAAGAACATTACTATTATTACAAATTCTGTTTTTATCGCTAATTATGTGTGCAAATACCCAAATATAAAAATTATTCTTCTTGGCGGATGTTTTCAGCCTGAGTCGCAGGTGCTGGTAGGACCAATGACAAAAACCAGCGTTGAATCTTTTTTCCCTGACAAATTCTTTTTAGGTACGGATGGCTTTGTCAACGGGCAGGGGTTTACAGGCAGAGATCATCTTCGTGTTGAAACTGCGTTAGGACTCGCTAAGTGCGCAAAACAGGTTTTTATACTCACAGAAGCGGAAAAGTTTAAGCGCCGTGGAGCGTTCAGTTTGATTCAACTTGACAAAATTACCGGAGTTTTTACCGATGACAGTATCGCAAAAGAAGCAGAAGCTGATTTATTAAAAAACAAAATACAGCTACACAAAGTGCCTGTTGTTGAAGAGAAGATTATGTGGCGTCATTATCCCGGACAGCCGCCGTTTATCTTTACCGAGAAAGCAGAGTAGGGTAGTTAGTACAAAAACTACTAAAAAATTAACATAAAAACTGTTAAATCAGTATATTTTCTAAGGAAGTTGTTCAGAAACTATCGTACCAAAGGTACGCAGTTTCCGAACAAATCTATTACTGTAAACAAAGTCTTAAACTCATATTATGATATTTAAAACTATTCCCCCAAAAATGCTCAAAACCATCCCCTGATGAAACAATACTCATTTCCGGCGATGCCTTTAAACCATTATCCATAGCGACATTTTGCGGTATAGATTGAGCGTTAAATTCATCCACCAAAGAATTTAATTCATCTTTGGACAAGGAATTAAATGAGCGCACCATAGAAATAAAATCTTCTTCTGAAAAAGCATTTATTCTTTCCATTGAAGAAGCTATTTCAGCATCAGGCAAGGAATTAAAAGTCCTAATAAAAGAAGCACGTTTTTCTTCGGGCAGGGAATTTATTCTCTCCGCTAACGCACTGCGTTCCGTTTCAGGTAGCAGACCAATATTCTGCATTGCGGAAGCGGCTTCAGGCATGGAGTATATTTTGCTCATTAACGAAAAATATTCCGTTGAAATAGTATTCTCAGTACTAGCCAAGTAAATCTGGGCATCATCTAATGGTTGAGCTTCACCTGTTAACATAACAGCAATAACAAGTATTAAAAGACCGACTACAGCTATGATTTTATATATATTGGCTTCAGTTTCCATTGCGTCTGTAGTATCCGTATTTGTTACTATACCAACAAGCCCCATTATACAACTTGTAAAAGTAAAACTGCTGGCGAGCATTACCAGAACCAGAACCATTGCGACTGTCTTTGAAATCTTTTTCATAAAAAGCCTCCTAAAAGTCCCTTTGTTGTTACCCTGCCAAATGCGGGTAAAAGCGTAAAACTATTCCCCCAAAAATGCTCCAAACCATCCCCTGATGAAACAATACTCATTTCCGGCAATGCCTTTAAACCATTATCCATAGCGACATTTTGCGGTATAGGCGAGGAATTCAATCTTTCGTCCAATTTTTCCATTAAAGAATCAAATTCCGTTTCGGATAAAGAGCTGAAAGCCCGCATTACAGAAGCAAGTTCTTCCTCGGACAGCGCGTTTAGCCTTTCCGCTGAAGCGGCAAATTCTGTTTCAGGCAGATAGAATAATTTGTCCGTTAAGGAACTGCGTTTTGTTTCGGATAAGGCGTTCAGCCTCTCCATAAAGGAAGCCATTTCAGGCAGGGCGTACATTTTATCCCTTAAAGAATAATACTCCGAAAAAGGATCATCCGTCGCATTAGCCGGATATATTCGGGCTTCGGATTCAGCCGGCGCTTCCGCCCCAATCGCCATGCCAATTAAACCAATTATGAGAATGGATAGAATGAAATCCCATACCATCATCGACCCATCATCATTTCCTGTCGCTATCGATAAACAACTTGTAAAATTAAAACTGCCGGCGAGCATTATCAGAACCAGAACCATTGCGATTGTCTTTGAAATCTTTTTCATAAAAAGCCTCCTAAAAGTCCCTTTGTTGTTACCCTGCCAAATGCGGGTAAAAGCGTAAATTTGTCCACCCTAAAGGATATGGGCATTCCAAAATTAAATTTTAGACAGAATTTTCGAAAAAACAATCAGGAAAAAGTATGATTTTGCTAAGGAAAAAGTATTAGATTTCCCTTTTTTCCTACTGCGGCGGTAATTTTAAGAGCATTATTCTTATACATTTCCGAACAACTCTAATCTCTAATAATCCTTAAGTATTCCCAAAAGCCGCTCTTTGCTGATAGCTCTTAAAAAATTTGCCAGCCGAGGTCCTTGATCTTTGCCGATTAACGCCTGATAAGCCGCGCCGAACAGGACTTTGCCGTCTACTCCTGCTTTTTCTGCGGCGGCATAAATTGCGGCGGCGCATGACTTGTCATCCGCGAACTCTTCAATTTTGCCGATTACA
This sequence comes from Treponema sp., assembly GCA_031254315.1. Classification (GTDB taxonomy): domain Bacteria; phylum Spirochaetota; class Spirochaetia; order Treponematales; family Breznakiellaceae; genus WQXQ01. The sequence continues at coordinate 5,411 of JAIRUQ010000019.1, read as the reverse complement.
TCATCACGTAGAATACGGACGGCGTTTTTTTCTGTGTCTGAAAGGGGTTTAAGTTTTTCACGCTCCTGTGGCGAAAGGGCGGCTGTTCCACCGGCAGGCAGTAAACGGAAATGAAACTCTTCCGGTGCGCAATTTTCTACCCAATACTGAGCGCATGCCGCCCTTGCCCTGAGTGCGGTGAGTTGTTCGCTTTTTGGTCCGCCGCTATTAGCCGCTAAATCAGAAAGGGCTTTTTCGATGTCGCCGTCCGCGATTTGTATCAAGTTGCACAAATGACGGAATGGAATCTGATAAGGCTGATGACCGTCTTCAAGGCGCGGACTTTTTCCGTTGGCGCTGACTTGCGAAAGTTCATAAATGCGCTGTTCTTTTTGATAAACAGTAGCATCTTTTGCCTCTTCCATTTTCCACGCTATGCGCTCGGTTTTATCGTAGTCTTCATAAATTTTTATTACATCAAGATCGAAGGAAATTGTGAATTCAGTATTGGGACGTGTTCCGGCAAACAGATAACGCGCCACTTCCGGCGTGTACACTTTCAGCACATCTTCAATAGTGATAACATTACCGGACGATGAAGACATTTTTCCGGGAAGCCCCTTAGTACCGATAAAATCATAGCGGAAAGTAATAGGCGCGTCCCAGCAGTACACTTCTTTGCAGACATGACGCGCAGTGTCAAAACTGCCGCCATGACTGTGGTGATCTTTTCCGGCAGGTTCAAAGTCAACTTTTTCGTATTCCCATCGCATGGGCCAGTCTACACGCCAGGCGAGCTTTATGCCCTTTGCTTTTTGAATGTCGAGTTTTTCCTTATTTCCGCATGAATTACAGTGGTAGCTTAATCCCCAATCGCCGTCCCATTCATCAATTTCTGTTTCGTCCTTATTACATTTTTCGCAAAAAACGCTTACAGGCCACCATTCGCCTTGAATCTTGTGTTCTTCATCGCGGAATTTATCAAGTATTTCTTTTAGCAGATTGCGTTTTTCAAGCGCACTGCGAATGCCCTTTGCGTAATATGATGTCATGTAACGTTCAGCTTGATATATGTATTCGGGGTTAATTCCTACGATGGGGAGTTTGCTTTCAACATCAACTTCATGATGACGGGCATAACTCTTGTCGCGCTCCCAGGGATCGGGAACCATTGTAATGGGAAAGCGAAGGTATTTTTCAAGCTCATCCTGCTTTGGCATATTTTTTGGCACTTTGCGGAACACATCGTAATCGTCCCACGAATAAATAAAGCGCACGTTTTTGCCCATGTCCCTCAATGCGCGAGCGACAAGATCGACAGAGATAATTTCCCTGAAATTCCCGATATGCACCGTCCCCGAAGGGGTAATCCCCGAAGCGCAGGTGTAAAGCTCCTTTTCGCCCTTTTCAAAAATAATCTTTTCTGCCGCTTCATCAGCCCAATGGTTTGTTGTTGGTTTCATAATAGGGATTATAGTAAGAGAAGGAAAAATTAGCAATAAATTATACGAATAAAACGAATAAAAACATTTGCGGACTGCTAACCGCTAACCGCTTGCTGGTTGTGCGCATTGTCATCTTCTCTCTTTAATTGCTCATTGCGCTAATCCACCTTAAACCGTGAAACTTCCCTCATTAAAATTTCAACATTCTCGCGGGTTATTTCGGTTATGTCATTAACAAAGTTTACAGACAAATTTATCTCTTCCGCGCCGGTTGTCATCTCGGCTATGCTTCCTGACATATCATGGGTAATTTTTTCAAGACTTTCACTTTCTACAATTACTTCTCTTGCACCTTCAAGCATTTCTTGCGAGATGTCTTTTACACCGATGGTTACTTCGTTCATGCCGCTTACACCTTCCAGTATCATCTTTGAACCTGCTCCCTGCTCTTCCATTGCGCTTCGGATTATTTCTTCCTGTTCCGCTACAGTTTTAACGCTCGAATCTATCGCCCCAAAGTTGCTTATCACATTATTGGCTTCTTCAGTTATTTTATCGATAGAGTCTTTTATATTTTTTAATACTAGGCTGATGGTCTTGGATTGCTGACCGGAATTTTCCGCCAGCTTGCGAATTTCGTCAGCGACAACGCCAAATCCCTTGCCGGCTTCCCCGGCATGGGCGGCTTCAATTGCGGCATTCATCGAGAGAAGATTTGTCTGACTTGCGATATTTCTTATAACAGAGTTGATCTGTAAAAGCCCCTCGGACTCACGGGCAATCTCCCGTATGTCTTCCGCTACTTTGTTCAACCCGTTACGCCCAACTTCGGCGGCTTCGTTTAACATCTTTACGTTAGATGAGTTTTTTATGAGGGTTTCGGTAACAGACCTTGAGTTAGCAAGCATCTGTTCAATGGCGGATGAAGTTTTAGAAACATTGGAGCTTTGACTTTCTATATGTTTATTAAGTTTGTTGATTGTTGCCGTAACATTTTCCATAGTAGCATGAGTTTCAGTTACGCTGGCGCTTTGGCTTAACATTCTGCTTCTGATGCCTTTTATATTTGTGGTAATTGAATTAACGGCGGCGGCTGTTTGATTCATATTGCTTGAAAGATCAATACTGGTGCTGGCTAACTTTACCGTTTCATTTTTGATGTTTATAACAAGATTTTTAATTTTTTCCAAAGTTTCATTAAAATATTTTGCGAGATCGCCGACTTCATCTTTGGAGCGAATAATAATTTCATGCGTTAAATCGCCCTCGCCTTCTGCAATATCCTTGAGTGTTTCTGATACAGCGACAACAGGTTTTGTCACTCTTTGTATAACAAAGTAAATAATCGCTAAAGCGGCAATTATGGTTAATACAATCATTATTATGATATATGCGGTCATTACTCTTACATCTTTAAGTATATGATCTTCTTTCGCTACAACCATTACAGACCATGTCATATTTGAATTGCCAAGAGTGAAAGGTACAATGACAAGTTCTACATCTGTATTCAGTACAGGAGAAAAAGTATTTAATTTATACCCTGTCCCATTCTGCACAGCCTGACTGGCTGAATCAATATGATCGCCGAATATAGTTTCTACATCTTCAAGCATTTTTCCCATACGCTCGTTCTGCATATCTCCCAGAATAAATCCGTTATTGGAAAATACTGTCATAGAAGAAATCTCTTTTTGCTTTTCAAGAGTTTGCAATACCTCCTGCTGTATCACATTGACATCCAAAAGACAGCCCACTCCTCCCACTGTTTCATTGGTGCGATGATTAATGATCGGAACCATTATCCTGATCAGATACACTTCTCTTCCGTCTGCCAGCTTTCTAAAAAAAGGCTGTTCTATTCTGTCTTTTTTTGAATTTGAGCCTGTCAGGTAGCTCATGGAATTTTCAATATCAATAGTTGCCCTCGACAGTATCTGACCGGTTTCCCGTGTATAAGCCATTGCATATTGTCCGCCGGGACCGGAGTTGTTCTGCCCGGTAAAGCGGCTGTCCATGCCGTCAATAGCGTTAGGTTTCCATACAGTGTAAAGGTTGATCATTGCAGGGTTGGAAGTAGAAACGCCGTACATCATCGCGTTAAATACGCTCCGTCTTGTTTCCGCAGGTATATCTTCGTAATCTTCCATTGCTTCCGCGAGAGTACGCAATATCCGAATTTGACTGTCTGTCCAGCCCTTCCATAAATTCGTTTCCGCTTCTGCAAGATGTTCTATGCTCCGAACACTCAGGCTAATAGCAATCTTTGAAGCATGGTTAATTGAGAGAAATGCGGATAACGCCAGCGAACCTGCGACAATTAGACCGACTATAATACTGAGCTTGAATTTAAGCTTCATTCCCCCCCACCCATTCCATTTATTATATACCTTAAAAATTCTTAAAAAAAGCCCTTTTTGTCGAAAATATCATAAGAAATATGAGATTGACACGATTGTATATTTTAAGATATTATTTCGATGAATAGTATAATAGTAATTATTATATACAACTGTATAAATATTTATACATATTTTTGAGGATATTGACAAAAATTCAGACTTAGGTTATCCTTAAATATTATGTAACTCTATATAACATATAGACTTACGAAATATTCATTTTTATGTCGATGGCTTGGCATGGTTCTTGCTAATAAGGTAGTATGGATAGAGCGATGGCTTTTATTAATTCGATATTCTCCAATTATACGGCTCGTATTACCGTAGCCGGGAAGGATATTGGCGAATTAAAGACTGAAATCATCAGAAAAGCCATCCATTTCCTTATTGCCCTTTGTCCTTTAATGGCTGGGGTAAATAAGACAGCTACGGTAATTTTGTTGATGATTGGCACTTTGGGCTATACATTAATGGAATGTTTAAGGCTTTCAGGCGTTAGGATTCCTGTTATTTCGTCATTGACCAGCATGGCTTCCAGAGAGCGCGATTTTGGTCATTTTGTGATGGGACCGGTAACTTTAGGTTTGGGTGCTCTTTTAGCCCTGCTTTTGTACCCGTCTCAAGCGGCGGCTATCGCTATTTACGCCTTGGCTTTTGGCGACGGCATTGCCAGCTTAATAGGAAGGCTCTTTGGCAAGGTGCGCCCGGCATTCCTTTCCGGCAAGAGTATTGAAGGCTCTATTGCCTGCTTTGCCGTTGTTTTCATCAGCGCTTACATGGTTTGCGGCAACACGTACATTGCCCTTGTAGCGGCGTTTACGGCAATGGTTACGGAAGCCCTGCCTTTGGAAGATTATGACAATTTGGCTATTCCTGTAACTGTCGGCTTGGCTGTCCAGCTTGCTTCAATAGCTTTTTAAAAATTTAAAATATTTTTTAATTTTTGCTTGACAAAAATTAAAAAAGGTGATATATTTTTCTAAGGATATCAATAAACCGGGATTTTATCGGGAATTCTTCAGAGATTTATCTTTGAAAAAGCGCGCGCCTGTGTGTCTGCGAAAGTAAACAAAAGGCGTTTTTCCATGCGCTTTACACACGAAAAAAGGATAATATTTTCGAAAAGTACTTGACAAAGTACTGTAGAAAATAGTATTTTCTGAAAACTTGCGCAAAAGCGGATTTCGCGTTGGCGCGAGTAAGAACCGCTATGCGGAAATGCCCGAAGAACGGGCAGAGAGATATTTGGCAACAATCCCTGCTGAAAAGCAGGGTGTTAGGGAAGGGGAGAGACGTCCGACCACTTAATTTTGAGGGCTGGGAATTATCGCACGGCGATAGACAGTTTCCAAAATTAAGTGGTCGGACGAAAAGAAGGTCAGTTTACGGAAGTAAACTGAGTGCAGTCCGACCACTTTGCTTGAAGCAAGTGGTCGGAAATGTCAAGCGTATGTTTAGAGGGCGGCTGTTTTGGAGACAAGACAGCCCAAGGTGTTCTTAGGAACACCAAACCCTGACAATAAAAGTCAGGACTTGAAATGGTAATCTACCCGGCTTCGGCCGGATAGAATTAATATCATGGAGA